>NZ_CFHWAF010000185.1:0-7290 GCF_984452065.1 Hoeflea sp.
ACTTTGTGAGCTGGTTTCAAAAGACAGTGAGGTGAAAAACCCTTCAGATGCGATAGAATATCTTTCTTCGAAAAACAATCAAATGCTAGAAGACAAGAATATAATGAATATTTTGAATAAAATGAATAAAAACATCAATTCAACATACGATCTTATTCGAAATAGAGGAATGAATGCGAAAGAATATGAAGCGACAATTATGGATGGGGATGCGTTGAAAGACCTTTTTGGGCTCGATAGCGAAAGGCAAGCTGACAAGAATGGAGTATTTCTTAATATAGGCGAGATGTTGCAAAAATATCCCGAGGTTTCCGAAGGAGCAACCAAAAGGGCGCTGGGAACTCGGATAGTGCAAGAAATCATGCGTCGTTTACCCACCCAACGAACGGAACTTCTTGAATTCGTTCATGAGTATCTCCCACCGGCCGGTGAAGGTGATTCTGATGCTATCGCATTAAGGAAAGAACAGGCGGCCGCTACGCTTATCTCAAAAATTCTTGCTGGCAAGTGTGATGAAACAACAATAGGGAACCATGTTGTGGGCAAAAGAAGCATTGATAAACTGCAAGCCCTCATCGACGATGGCGGATACAGGTCGCTGCTCGTTTCCGGATCGGCGTGAGCTTTAAAAAAGTTTGGTTTTGAGATGAAGTGCGTGTGACACAAGGGCCCTGAAGAATATCGGAAGCTGTACTGAAACAGTATCGACCTGACAGTCGCCGCTCGTTTGGGCGAGTTTGTTTTCGTGTGTCGTTTCTCCTTTTTCTGTCGACGTTCAATCTAATCACAACTCGCTCTAATGCCTGAAATGGCGCATGCCTGTCAGCACCATCGCGATGCCCGCATTGTTCGCGGCCTCTATCACCTCATCGTCGCGCATCGAACCGCCCGGCTGTATGACCGATGTTGCGCCGGCTTCAAGGGCTGACAAAAGGCCGTCGGCAAAGGGAAAGAACGCATCGGAGGCGACGGCCGACCCTTTTGTGAGTGGTTCTGAAAGGCCGAGGGCCTTTGCCGCGTCCCGCGCCTTGCGGGCGGCGATGCGGGCCGAATCGACGCGGCTCATCTGGCCGGCGCCGATGCCGACGGTGGCGCCGTCCCTTGCATAGACGATGGCATTGGATTTGACGTGTTTGGCGACGCGGAATGCGAATTTGAGGTCGCGTAACTCTTCCTCAGTGGGCACCCGCTCCGTAGCGACCTTCAGGTCGAGATCATCGACGGCCCCATTGTCGCGGGACTGAACAAGAAGGCCGCCGGCAACGGTTTTTGCCATCAGGCCGGGCGCACGCGGGTCCGGAAGGCCGCCGGTCGTCAACAGGCGAAGGTTCTTTTTCGCTGCCAGAATTGTCCGTGCTTCCTGCGAGGCATCAGGCGCTATGATGACTTCGGTGAAGATCTTGACCACCTCTTCAGCCGTCCTGGCATCGAGTGGAGAATTGAAGGCGACGATGCCGCCAAAGGCCGATACGGGATCGCAGGCCAGGGCCTTGCGGTAGGCATCTGCAAGATCGCCTCCGGTTGCCACGCCGCACGGATTGGCGTGTTTTATGATGGCGCAGGCGCGCCCGGCCTCGGGCGCGAATTCGGCAACGCATTCAAACGCCGCATCCGTGTCATTGATGTTGTTGTAGGAAAGCTGTTTGCCCTGATGCAGCGTTGCGGTGGCGACGCCCGGCCGCATCTCGCCCGTTACATAGAAGCCGGCGCTCTGATGCGGGTTCTCGCCGTATCGCATCACGTCCCGCAGGCTGCCGGCCAGGGCGCGATGTTTCGGGTTTTCGACGGATAGTTCGTCGGCAAACCAGTTTGAGATGGCCGCGTCATAGGCGGCGGTTCTGGCGAAGGCTTTTGCCGCCATGTGCTGACGGAACTCATGGCTCAGCGAGCCCTTGTTGTTTTGCAGTTCGTCAATCAGGCTCCAGTAGTCTGACGGATTGGTGATCACGGCCACATAGGCATGGTTTTTTGCGGCTGCGCGGATCATGGCCGGGCCGCCGATGTCGATATTCTCAACGGTGGTCGGATAATCGCCCCCTTGTGCCCGCACCGCCTCGAAGGGATAGAGGTTGATGACGGCAATATCGATGCCGGCAATGTCGTTTTCCTGCATTGCCAGACGATGCTGTTCGTCGTCACGTATGGCCAGCAGCCCGCCATGAACACCGGGGTGCAGGGTCTTGACCCTTCCATCCATGATTTCAGGAAATCCGGTGATGTCTGAGACGTCGCGCACCGCCAGTCCGGCTTCTGCGATCGCCGCTGCCGTGCCTCCGGTGGACACCAGGTCTATGCCGTGCGCGGCCAGCGCCGCTGCGAGCTCGCTCAAGCCGGTCTTGTCGGATACGGAAAGCAGGGCCCGCCGGGGCCTGACATGTTCGGGCGCGGGGATTTTCTTCGAGGCGACAGCCATTTCAGGCTCCTGGTTGGTCGGACATTGCGGGATGTGACGGTCTTGACCGATCTGCTGTCTCGCCTAACACAGCGACTGCGGATGTTAAACCGGTCGCCCGATGCTCTAAAACCTATTTGGATCGCCCTGGCGGCCGGGCCGGCCGTTTCATGGCCGCTTCGGCTTCGGCACGGTGCGCACCAGACTCCAGGAAATCTCCGAGTGCCGCGCGATTATGAAATGAATGACGATCTGCTGCGAGCGGCGGGGGCCGGCCAGATCGGCAAAGAAGATGTCTTCCTCGATGTCGGCCTCGATATCGGGCGAGATGAATTTCCAGTATTCCCCATCCGGTGCGGTCAGCACGATATCGCCATTGCTGTCGTGACTGATGACGATCTTGGGATGAATGTGAAAGCGAATGGCGCCCTGCGTCTTTTCATCGATCGTCAGGCTGTGATTGGCCGATTTGGCGATGCGGTCGCGCCCGGTGACCATGTTGCCGTCGGCGCTCAACTGGATGGAGCGCTCGTGGATCAGGCCGAAGGGGCCGGTGTAACCGTCATGGCGGGCGACGAATCCCTGCCGTCCGTCCGCCTCGTCGCGGCGCTCGATATCGACCTTTTGCGGCCCGTTGGTCAGGATCGGACCGATGAAGCCGGACGAAGAGATGGTGGCCGACGAGGTGTCGTCGACAATCAAGGTGGAATGGGCCGCCGTCGAACGGGCAAGCCGCCGATACTCTCCATGATGAAAGGCCGGTGCGCCGGCGTTGACGATGAAACGGTGGTGCCCCGACGACAGTTCAAAGGACAGGCATCCCGCATGGGCGGTGGCCGACAGTTCGCCGGCGGGGTAGGGTCCCGTGTCGGCGATGATGACCGTGTTGTGATTGAACAGCCGCTGATAGTTCATCTGCGGCGTATGGCGGGGCGGCTCGCCGGTCGATTCGTCGTAGCGAAGAACCGACAGGAGCCGGTCGGCCGGCTGCGCGGTGGTGCCGTTGAACAGCGCCAGGGTTCCGTCGACATGCCGGAAGAAACGCAAGGCCTGGAACATGCGGTCTATGCTCGAGACAAGCCCTTTCGGCGGCGTGTATCCGAGGTTGAGATAGGTCTGACGCAGCGGCAGGAGGTCCGCAAGCAGCGTCATCGCCACTTGCGGGTTGCGCGAGATATGTCCGCCATCGGGCAGTATCTGCCTGGCGATTTCCTGATCGAGGTTGCGGGCGGCGGCATTGATCGTGTTCGGCCGCGCCGGAAGAGCAAGCGTGGCCATCGCAAGCGCGATGCGCACGCGGAAACGTTTTTCGCCGTCACGCATGGCGGGCGCGATCTGACGAAGGTAGCGGATTTGAAGCGCCAGACTCCTGATGAAGCGACGGTAAAAGCCGCGGTCCTGGTTTTTCAGGATAATGGGCGAATGGGAGAGCCACGATATGACGCGCTGCGCGGTCACGTTGGCGTCCCAGGCGACGCCGATAAACTGCCGGCCCCAGATGTTGATCCAGTCCTCGGTCAGCGTGCGCGCATCGGCAAACGCTTCCGGCGTATTGTCCGCCCGCAAATGCCGCAACCAGCGGAAACTGTGCAGCATTTCATCAAATCCGAGAGACGGTCCGGTGTAGAGGAACGGTGATTTGCCGTCTGTTTCAAGAACACGCCCGGCCAGCGGAAAACGGCCGTGATGGACCTCGTGCGCAATATAAGGATCGGCGATGCGAAGATCCGTCGGTGCGACCACCAGCCGATCCGGAGCGGCACCGATGAAGCGCCACGGGTTCAAGCGTCCGACAGCGACCTGGCGGGAAAGACGGCGCCAGCTCTCACGGAAATACAACGGCAAAAATTGCCGGAATTGCACCAGTATTGCCGCCAATCCTCGTCCCCGTATGCCCCATTCCTGAGGCCCTTGGCACAACTATATCACAAGACCATATGACCCGCAGATATAATTTTCAGATACGAACAATCATTGTGAGCGGACGATAACGCAGGCAAAAAAACCATCCATTCCCGACAGTTGCGGAGTGTCATGGACAAGCATGTCGGGTGTCGTCCTTATATCTCCCGAAACAGTCACCATCTCTTCCAGACCGGCCCAGCGGGCGGGGTCGACGGGCTGACGCACGGCCTGCGCATCAGATTTCAGAACCCGGTCCACGACAGCCTCGCCCTCCAGCGGATCGAGCGAGCAATTGGAAAACACGACGGTCCCGCCGGGACGCACAAGCGTCAGCGCATGGCGCAGCAACCTCTCCTGCAGAGCCGCGAGCTTTTCTATGTCCTTCGGGCCCTTGGTCCATGGAATATCGGGATGCCTGCGCACGGTGCCGGTGGACGAGCATGGCGCGTCGAGCAGAACCGCGTCAAACAGCCGGTCGGGCCGCCAGTCCAGCACATCGGCCTGCAGACATTCAGCCTCAAGGCCGAGACGCGTCAGGTTTTCGCGCAGGCAGCCCAGCCGGTTGCGCGACAGGTCAACCGCTGTCACCCGCGCGCCGGCGCATGCAAGCTGGGCGGTCTTTCCTCCCGGTGCAGCGCAAAGGTCGGCGACACGCTTTCCATCGATATCGGCAAACAGCCGAGCCGGGATGGATGCGGCTGCGTCCTGCACCCACCATTGCCCTTCGGCGAAACCGGGCAATTCGGTAAGGGCGCCTTTATGCGCCTGCAAACGCACGGATCCCGTCGGCAGCACGATGCCATCAAGCCGGTTCGCCCAGCCCCGCGGGTCCTGTTTGGTCGTCAGATCAATCGCCGGCTCGGTCCCGTGAGCGGCCAATATGGCGTCCGACCTTTCGCCATAGGCTATGGCAAGTCTTTCGGCGAACCAGGGCGGCGCGTTCAAGGTCGAGGATTCGATCCGCGTCAGCCGTTTTTCCTTTTCCCGCGCAAGCCGTCTGAGAACGGCATTGACCAGAGCGGCGAAACGCCGGCTTCTCGGGTCGGTCCGCGCCTGTTCGACCGCGAGGTCGACGGCCGCCCTGTCGGGTACGTCCAGATAGAGGATCTGGGCGGCAGCCACGTTAAGCAGATGAGCAAGGGCCCGGGCACCGCCCGGCAGCGGCCGATCAAGCATTTGTGACAGGGCCGCCCCGATATGGCCGCGATGACGCAGGGCCGACAGCAGGATAGCGCGCACAAGGCTTCGGTCCGCCGGCTCAAGCGCACGGAAGGCCGGGTTGCCGCCTGCCGGGTCGAGAAGGCCGTCCAGGGGCGTCTTTTTGTCGATGACGGTCGACAGCAAACGGGTCGCGGCCTTGCGCGCCGCAAGTCCGGGTTTTTCCTTTGCGTCCGTCCCGGCCGGTGCGGAATCCAACCCGGTGCCGCTCACGACCAGGGACCTTTACGCGGTTTGCTGTCGCGGTTGCGACCCCAGGGACCGCCGCCGGCTCCGTCGTCGGGTGCTGTGCCGGCCGATGCCGGTGCGTCGTGGAATTCGGCCTCCATCTGCTTCAGCGCGGCAATCCTGTTCTCGGTTGCCGGATGGGTGGAAAACAGCCCGTCCATTCGCTGTCCGTGCAGAGGATTGATAATGAACATATGGGCCGTTGCCGGATTGCGTTCGGCATCCTCATTGACGACACGGCGCGCGCCACCGGCGATTTTGGCCAGGGCCGACGCGAGCCACATCGGGTGACCGCAGATTTCCGCTCCGCCGCGGTCGGCGGAATATTCCCGCGTGCGGCTGATCGCCATCTGCACCATCATGGCGGCAAGCGGCGCCAGGATCATGGCCGCCAGCATGCCTATGAGACCGAGCGGGCCGCTGCGGCCGCCGCGGAAGAAAAATGCGAAGTTGCCGAGCATGGAAATGGCGCCGGCCAGCGTCGCCGTGATTGTCATCGTCAGCGTATCGCGGTGTTTTACATGGGCGAGTTCGTGCGCCATGACGCCGGCCACTTCCTCGTGGCTCAGCATGTGCAGGAGGCCGGTCGTGGCGGCGACGGCGGCGTTTTGGGGGTTTCGCCCGGTGGCGAAGGCGTTCGGCTGGTCGTTCTTTATGAGATAGACCCGGGGCATGGGCAGTTGCGCCCGTTCGGCAAGCTGCCGCACGATTCCGTAATATTCCGGGGCGCTGCGCGCATCCACCTCAACGGCATGGTGCATGCGCAGCACCATCTTGTCGGCATTCCAATAGGAAAACATGTTCATCGCCGCTGCGATCGCCAGAGCAATGAGCATGCCGCCTGTTCCGCCAATCAGATATCCGATCGCCATGAACAGCGCGGTCATAAAGGCGAGCAGCATTGCAGTCCGCACTATATTCATGCATTCACTCCAAACTGTGGGCACTCCAAACTGTGGACCGGTGACTGATCGGCCGCTTTCCCTATATGTTGGGAATATATCGCAACAGTTCAATGTGCCAGCGGGAAGCTTCGACCATGAACAGACAGCCGCAACCGGAAAGTGGCCGGATCGAGAATGCCAAGGACGACCGGCGACGGTTCGAAGACCTGCCGCCGGCTGCCCAGCGCGCCCTGAAGGAGGCCGAACAGCGGCGGATCGCGAAAGAGCAGCATCCCGCGCCCGAGCGTGAAGTGGGCGGTCGTGGCGGCAAGGACCCGGGGCGCTACGGCGACTGGGAAATCGACGGCCGCGCAATCGATTTCTGATCCGGGGCGCACCATCCGCGGTGCAGTCCTTTGTTAACCCTGTCTCGCCGCGGCAGGGGGCCTTGCGCGATGTTAAGATTTGCGAAATCTTGCGGCGCTGGCCGGGATTTTTCAAAGTATGGGGTGCATCGGCCCCAGGAATCTGAGAAACTTGTTTCGCAACAAACAGTTACCAGATTCAAGGACGGGGTCCGATGCCAACACACTGTATCTGTGAACAATTCGAATTTGAAGGCTTCGACGGACGCAAAGTTGTTGCCGCTTTCGACGGTGGAGC
>NZ_CFHWAF010000186.1:0-7268 GCF_984452065.1 Hoeflea sp.
CCCAGCATCGGGATCGGCGAAGAAGCGCTCGATTTCGGCGTGTAGCGTTGGCTGATTGGTTTTGATCGCCAGGAGGTAGTCGGCCTCGTGGTCGAGGATGGATTGAGCGATGCCGGGATTGCTGGCGATGGCGTCGATACTGACCAGGGCACCAGCCAGCATGCCGGACGCCGCCAGGCGCTCCAACAGGATCGGGATGGTGGTGATCTCGTTGGAGGTCGGCGCCACTGCCTGCTGACCGAGGACCAGCTTCTCACGCGTCGCAAAAGCCGACAGAAGATGCAATGCTGCCTTGCCAGAAGGGCGGTCATGGCTGCGACGCGACGTCTTGCCGTCAATGGCGATGAGATCGGGGGCATCGGGTCGCAGGTCGTTGGCCCAGGCCATGAAGCAATCCGAGAACAGTTGGGGATCGAGCCGGTTCATGAGGATATTGAGCCAGCGAGCACCCGGTACGCCGTGATGATAAGGCTGAAACCGCCGCAGGAAGTCGAGGTGGGTCTCGCCCCACGCCGCGATATCGTCGAAGTCATCGCAGCCGGAGATGCTGGCGCACACGACCAGCAATAGAACCTCTGGCAGGGGGTGTGCAACCCGCCATTGCTCCCGTGGATCCTCTATGATCGCAAAATGGGCAAGCAGACTGCACAGGCGTGGTTTCTCATCAACGATATTCATGACGGCGCTCCCGAAGCAAAAAACAGAGCCCGACAGAACCACATCAAGCGTCAACCGGGAAGCGCTCGTTAACCTGAGTTCGAAGCCGTGGGCTGTGATGGCTAGAATTGACAGCCGTGCAGAATCCCGAATTTCCACTTTGTTTCAGTTGCCTAGACAGGCAAGAGGGAAGTTTTGATGGCTCGAAAGAACCTATTGGAAAGCGTCCTGGGTAAAGAGACGGACCAAACGCAAAGTGAAAAGCGCTCAGCCTATGGTCTGAAGGGCGCTTCCGGCAAGATGAAGGCTTCCCTCGACAGTCTGGCAGATGATGCGAAGAAAATGCTTGAGGGTGAGACGATCGTGGACGTCGATCCCAACAAAATCGACGCCTCTTTCGTCAATGACCGACTATCTGGTGACGATGAGGAGTACCTGGATCTCAAGGCTACGATCGAACGCGATGGACAAGACTCGCCCGTCTTGCTCAGGCCGCACCCAAGTTTGACAGACCGATACATGATCGTCTTCGGACATCGGCGCGTCCGTGTCGCCCGAGAGCTGGGACGCAATGTGCGAGCGGTCATCAAGCCGATGGATGATTTGGCTCATATCCTGGCCCAAGGTCAGGAGAACTCGGCGCGATCGGACCTGTCCTTCATCGAGAAATCACTGTTTGCAAAGCGGCTGCTCAACCTCGGTCATACCAAGGACGTCATCCAGGCGGCTCTCACCGTCGATGCCACGCTATTGTCAAGGCTGCTCGCTGTCTCTCAAAAGATCGATGAGGACATCATCGAGTTTATTGGACCAGCCAAATCCATCGGCCGTGACCGGTGGGAGTCGTTCAAGAAACTGGTGATCCTGCCTGCAAACCGAGGCAGGGCGCTTGAACTGATCGAAGAAGACAGCTTCCAGAACCTCACCAGCGATGAGCGGTTCGAAAAATTGCTCGCAGCACTGCAGGGTTCTGGGTCAAACCCCAAGAAGACGCGCAAAACACAGTCCGTAACACGAAATCTCGGTGACATCGGTTCGATGACGGTCGGACCAGGTTCGATCAAATTTACACTTTCCAAAGCCCATGGAACCGGGTTCAGCAGATTTCTCGAGGCCGAAATGGATGATCTCCTGGCAAAATACAAGGAGACCCTCGAGAACCGGTGATCCGCATCGACCTCGGCACGGTCTGAGGCTTCTAGTGCCCAGTTCGCGGATTGTAACGAGTGAACAACGAAGGAAACGAGCAAAGAAAGAAACACAGGCAAAAGAAAAGCCCCCAAACCAGCGGCCCGAGAGCTCTCTAAGTCCTATTAGCATCCCTTAGATAGCACTCTCCGCGAATCACTGTCAACGGAATAACACCGTTTGGCAGACGGATTTCTTTTGCCTTCTTTCGGGGAAAGGAGGTCACGTACCCCCATGACACATAATGGTTGGCGCAAGCCGACGTCGGGTCTGGTCGAGGCTGAGAAGCTTGCACTAGCCGGCGAATGTCTATCTGTACCCAAATCCCAAGCGATTGTTGCTGTGAAGAAGGTCGCCGCGTCGATCGGGCTCAAGGCGCCGCACATGCTGCTCCTGGACATCCTGGCGGCCGTCACACAGCCTCAGGACTGGCAGCAAGGCCGCCGGCCGATCGTATGGCCCTCAAACGCCTATCTCCTGGAACAGACCGGGTTCTCCCTGTCAGCGCTCAGACGTCATGGTAGGCGCTTGTGCGATGCCGGCATCATTTCGATGAAGGACAGTCCGAACGGCAAGCGGTGGGGGAAACGGGACGAGGACGGCAACATCGTGGAGGCTTATGGCTACGATCTCACACCTCTGGCGACCCGAACGGCGGAGTTTGAGGCGCTTCACGCTCGCAATCTCGAGGTGAGGGCGCTTTGCCAGTCCCTGCGCAACACGATCACGATCGCCCGACGTAGTATAAGGGCCAAGATCGAGAAAGCGCTGGAGAGCCGTCTGAGGGGACCGTGGAGGGATTTGCAGGCTGAGTTCGAATTGGTGCTGGAACGCCTTCCCCGGCGCTCTGATACGCCGGAGAAGCTCATGGACCTAGCTGACTGGTTTGGAGCCCTGAAGGAAAGGGTGGAAGAAGCTTTCACAGCCGCGTTTGATTGGCCGGAGAGATCTGATGCTAGGCCGGCCGAAGGAGCCTCTGATTCACAAAAAATGACACCCACGGGTGCCGAAAGTGGCACTCATATACTAATTACAAACCAACCTGACTCAGTAACAAGTAAAAGCTTTGAACACAAAGCCGCGCGATCTGGACCTCCTGGGACAGATGCGCCACCGTTGGTTGAAAAGGAAAACGCAGATTTAAGTGACATACAATGGTCGACCCATGAAAATAGACGAACGTCCGATGTTGAATTGACCACTGTGATGGCTGCCTGCCCGGAATTTGGCGATATGGCGCGGGCCATGGTCGGTGGTTACGTGAAAAACTGGGACGATCTACACCGTGCCGCCGGGCTGCTACGGCCGTCTTGCGGAATATCTGAGGACGCCTGGAATGTGGCTCAGCAAAAACTCGGGCCATTTGTTGCCGCGGCCGCCATCGCGCTGATCTACGACAAGCACGCAAAGGGAGAAGTCGCTTCGGCGGGCGGCTATCTGCGCGGGATTGTCGGCAAGGCGCTCGAGGGAGATCTCCATCTCGAACGGAGCTTCTATGGACGGCTGAGCCAGATACAAGGATCGCATTCATGAGGCTGGAGCCGTCTGCCATCCAACGATTGCTGCCCGGTATCCCATTGCATTGGTATGGGTCGGAAAGGGCTGGGGAGATTCCGGGCGGCCCTGGCGCCTATCTCTTGCTGGTCTCGCTCGATAGGACGGTTTTGTTTTGTACGCCGAAAATAGGTTCGATTGGCGTAATGGCGGGTTCATATGTCTATGCCGGTAGTGCGCGCGGGCCAGGCGGTTTGCGAAGCAGACTCAAGCGCCACTTTGCAACAGCCAAGGCGATCCACTGGCATATCGATCAACTGACCGTGGCAGCCAAGGAGGTTGGAGCTTTGGTGTCGTTTGACGCTTCGGAATGTGAATTGGTCGATTTGCTCACCGCAATCGGCGCGTTTCGGTCGGCGATTGATGGTTTTGGTAGTTCAGACTGCCGCCGCTGTGTGTCCCATCTTCTGAAGCCTGTAGGAGGGCAAATGAAATGATGGAGCGAAGGGCATGAGAATGCTGTTTTATTGGCCGGTTCGCTCGATTAAAAATATCGGCTTGAACCGATATCAGCTAGAGGCTATATTTCTGTCATGACGTGGGCCGTTTTTGAACATCCGGACTTCGTCGAAGAACGCGAGACATTCCCTGGTGAGGTGTGTGACAAGCTCGATGCGGTAATTCTCCTGCTGGAGCAATATGGTCCCCAGTTGGGGCGACCTCATGTCGATACGCTCGCCGGCTCCGGGCACGCCAATATGAAGGAAATACGCGTGAAAGAGCAGGGCGTCTGGAGGTTTGCCTTCGCGTTCGATGAAGAGAGAAACGCTGTCGTCCTGGTTGGCGGCAACAAGCAGGGCAAGAACCAGAAGCGGTTTTACAAGAGCCTCATCGCAACCGCTGACGAGCGCTTCGACGAATGGCTTGAGGCGGAATGAAAGGAAGATCGATGGCAAAGCTGAAGAAAACTGCCTTTGTGAATGCCGGTGATCGCATTCGCGCGCTTCCGCACGACCGTCGCGAGCGTATCGAAACGCTTGCCGGCGAAATGGCCGCAGAGCTGCACCTGTCCGAAATCCGCAAGGCCCTATCGATCACCCAGAAGGACCTCGCCGAGAAAACCGGATTGGCCCAGGGCGAGGTATCGCGTTTCGAAAATGCCGAGCTCACCGGCGCCAAGATCGGAACCCTGGAACGCTATGTCGCCGGCATGGGCGGCCGTTTGCGGCTCCTGGCGGAAATGCCCGATGGAACAACGGCCGAGATCCCGATGAAGAAGGGCAAGCCCGTCAAATCTCGGGTCAGCGCGGCCTGACGCTGATGTCATAGGCCAGCAGCTTTCGTCAGATTGACGCGGAACCGCTCTCTTCGCCGCTGATTGCGCCGCGTCATTTGAGGGGAGGCGTGTCCGAGCTGTTTCTTGACATGATCAGTCGCGCAACGTGCTTGTCGGAGAGCCGATCAGCCTGGACGCCGCCATTGTCTCTCGTAACACGCCTGAAGATCGGACCGTGATCGATCTTGGCAAAGTGCAGCCATTGCTCGAGCGCATGAACCGGGCAGGTCTGATCTGCCGTGTTTGTTTAGAATGCCGGCCAGAACAGTGGCGATGTGCCGGTCCTGGCGATCGAGCCGTTGCCCACGTTGCTGATAGTTCCAGGACAGCCCCGACAGCCGACGTTCGATCGTCGAGACGGCAAGGGCAGGGGACCCGTCCTGTGGCGCGGCCATCTCGGTGATATAGAGCCCGATCAGCCGCGGATCCGGCGTGAACTGGTCGGCACCGCGGCGTCGGCACCAGCTGGCGAAATGGCCCAGTCCTGTTTGTACGCTGTGTTTGTGTTCTCGGCCGTCGCCTGTTTGGCATAATCGCGGGCCGTTTCGACCAGGCCCTCCAATGAGCCAGAGGCCGCAACACCCTCCGGAACGGCGATTTCCCGGGCAGGGGAAGGGGGGCTTATGGGCTTTCTCGGCGAGCTGAGCTTCGATTGTCGGGCTCTGGGAGGCTGCAGTTGAATTCCCAGCATCCTCGGATTGCCCAGGATGTTTGCTTTCATCTGCCATATAAACTATACTCCTAGTCCATACGGATGGATGGAGAGCTTGATTTGGCGCGTGCTAAAGTGAATCTGACACTGGATACGGATGTGACAGACGAAGCGCGGGAGCTTGGTCTCAACATGTCTCGTCTCGCAGAGCGTGCGATCGCGGACGCAGCCAAGCTCGAGCGCAATCGACTTTGGCGCGATGAAAATCGGGATGCGCTTGAAGCATACGCAAAAGAGATCGAGGACAATGGCTTGCCTCTTGCTGACTTCCGCACTTTCTGACGATCGCGCCCATGGCTCAGTTTGACGTCTATCGCCTTCGAAACGGCATTCTTGTCGTCGATCTTCAGACCGATCTTATCGGAATGGATGCCTCTCGCATCGTTGCGCCGCTGCGGGAAAAGGGAGCCTATACCGCATTCCCTGGCTTGACGCCGAATGTGGTGATGGATGGCAAAACCTGGATCGTTCGGATTCAGGAGCTTGCAGCCGTCACAGGGGCGGAACTGCAGGAGCGTGTTGGATCCCTGGCAGAGGAGCGAGACGCGCTGAAACGGGCGCTTGATATCCTCATAGACGGCTTCTGATTTTCTCACGGGACCTTTCGGCCGGGTGTCTGCAAAGTCCGGAACATTAACAGTGTTCTCGGCAAAACGGTCTCTCTCGTCGCGCTGAGCATTGATTGACGGGCCCATGGGACGCTGCGGACGAAATCTCAGCCTCCGGAACATCAGGATTGGGCTCTGAAGGCCCGTTGTCGGACCGCGCGAAAGTGTTGTCTGCATTGCCCGAGCAACTCTGTCCGGGCGATGTCGAGGAAGCGATGGAGGCGCTTGGTGTCAGTCGGGCGACCGTGTTCCGTCTCTTGAAGCGATACCGCGAAGATCAACGCACGAGTTCAATGCTGCCGCGCTCGAAGGGACCAAAGCGCGTTATGCAGCCGCTGGAGCCGGAGATCGAAGCCATCGTCCGACACCACTTCACAAGGCTCTACGCGACACGGCGCAAGCCCACACAAACCAGGTTCTGGCGGGAGGTCGCTGCGGATTGCCGTAGGGATGGTCTTCCTGCGCCGTCGATCCGTCGTCTTGGTCGGTGGCTGGAGCTACAGGATCAGGCAGATCTGATGCGCCGGCGCGAAGGCAAGGGCAAATCCGAACCGATATTTCTGGCAACGCCGGGTAGTCTCGCCGCAGCAAAACCTGTCGATATCGTGCAGATCGATCATACCAAGGTCGATGTCACTGTTGTGGCTCCGGTGACACAGATGGCGAAAGCAACGGAGCCGGGCTGCATGAGGTCAACCCGCCTTCTCGTCCGATTTTGCAAACAAGGCGCGAAACAATTCTTCCGCCTTCGCCAATCCCTCATCCGTCAGGACAACCGATTTGGCTTTGTTCACAGGGTTATAGATCAGGCCTTGTTCATACAATCGGTTCATCACATCCCGGTCATGGCCCTTCCAGGCTCGGCGCTCATCATGCAGCGTCAGCCACAATAGCCCCAAAACAACTTCGTCAACGCGGTCTGTGTCGATCTCCATGTGGTCGATCATAGCAAGAAATGCGGCTACGCACCCCAAAAATGGTCAAAATTGGCGTAGGATTTTGCACCGTCCGGCAATCGACCCTACTCTGGATGTGGATCTGGCCGTCGCTGCGGTCGCCGTGACTGTTCAGAAACACGATCTGGGTCTGGTCGAAAAACCAGGCGCCTATCTTAAATGCTGTCCCCAATTTGAATGATTGTTAACCTTGTTTTTGTAGTTTGTCATGGAAGGAGAACGCCATGTCAGACCTGCATCGCCACGATTTAAGTGAGGAGCTTTGGCTCCGTTTGAAGCCGCACCTGCCCGGGTCGAAGGGCAACTGGGGCCGCCGA
>NZ_CFHWAF010000187.1:0-7219 GCF_984452065.1 Hoeflea sp.
CGGTCAAGCGCCCGAGCGCCGGGTAAATCGACCCGAAACCGGTATCCTGGAAGTGGCTAAAGGGCGCCTCTTCCAGGGTTTTTTTGATTTCATAGCCACTGGCGTCGCCGGCCGACAGCACCGCCAGGCAAAGCTCCGGCCGGGCCCGCATGCGCGACAGGATGGCCTGGGCGGGAATGGACAGCAGCGCGCAGTCGGTGACCGCCTCCGCGGTGACCGGATAAACGTCGTTGCGAAAGGCGACCGCCTCCCCGAAACTCCGGCCTTTCGTCATGACACCGACAACCGCCTCGGCGCCGTTCTGAGTGAGCCGGAACAGTTTCACCCGGCCGTCGAGAACGATATAGACGCTGTGTGCCGGTTCCGACTGGAGGAAGATCGTCCCGCCGCGGTCAAAACTGCGGGCCTCGGACTGGTCGAGTATGGTACTTGCGACGTCGGCCGGCGCGGTCGCCAGGAGAACGGACTCCATGGCAATCTGCCGTTCGGCGGGTTGTTGCACGATGCTCTTCCCCCATCTGACAATACGAAACGCCATCAAGGCGGACCGCCCGCAGCCTTGATATCCATCAATACAAAACGATACCGCAGTTCCGGTCACAATGAAATAAGGGATCGATGACTTGCGGACGGCCTCGCGACAATCATATTGTTCACACAGTGCCTCGGCGTAACAACCGGCCGGCCCGGCTCTCCTTCACCCGTTTGCAAAGGCCGGAGAACTGCCGGCGGCCGGATGGTAGTAAAAGGACTGCGAAATGAAGCAACTGATATTGGGATCTCTCTTCCTGGCGCTGGCCGGCTCGGTGGCGAATGCCGAAACCTTCCGCTGGGCTTCACTCACCGATCCGCAGACGATGGACCCGCACGCGGTCAATTCCGCGCCTGTTCTCGGTTTACTCAACAATGTCTATGAGGGTCTGGTGCGGCGCGGCAAGGATATGAGCATCGAGCCGGCTCTGGCGGTGAGCTGGGAGCCCATCGGCGACGGTGAAGGCTGGCGCTTCAAACTGCGCGAAGGCGTAACCTTCCATGACGGTTCGCCGTTCACCGCCGAGGACGTCAAATTCTCCTATGAGCGGGCCTCGAGCGACGAGGCGGACACCTCTTCCTGGTTTGCGCCGGTTTCAGACGTTGCCGTTGTCGACGATTACACGATCGACTTCATGACCGATCAGCCCAATCCGATCTTTCCCGACTCCATCGCCAACTGGATGATCATGGATTCCGGCTGGGCGGCCGCAAACGGCACCGAGCGGCCGAACAAGGAGGAAGGCAATTTCGCCACGCTGAACGCGAACGGAACCGGCGCCTTCATGCTGGCCGAGCGCCAGCCCGGGCTGAAGACCGTGCTGGTGCCCTTCGCAGATTGGTGGGGTGACGCCGGGCACAACGTCACCCGGGCCGAATTCACGCCGATCCAGAACCCGGCAACCGCCGTCGCCGCCCTTCTTTCCGGTGACGTCGACATGATCAACCCGGTCCCGATCCAGGATGCCGAGCGCCTGAAGGGGCATGATGACGTCAAGGTCCTGCAGGGCATCGAGGCGCGTGTCATCATGCTCGGATTCGGGCATGAAGCCGACGAGATCAAATATACCGGCGATGCCGGAAAGCCCAATCCGTTCCAGGACCCGCGCGTACGCGAAGCCGTGGCCAGGGCCGTCAATGTCGATGCGATCCTGGCAACCATCATGCGCGGCAATGCCGAGCCGGCGAACCAGCTCGTCAGCCCGGCCATGCGGGGTTATTCCGAAAAGGTCGGTGAAAGACCGGCCTATGATGTCGAGGGTGCCAAAGCCCTGCTTGCCGAAGCCGGATACCCCGACGGCTTTTCCTTCGGGCTGAAATGTCCGAACGACCGCTATCTCAACGACGAAGCCGTCTGTCAGGGTGTGGTCGGAATGCTCGCGCAGATCGGTCTCAAGGCCGAGCTCGACGCCATGCCGGTGCGCAATTACTGGCCCGAATTGCGGGCCGACAATTACGACATGTACCTGCTCGGCTGGTCACCCGGCACATTCGATGCCGAACATCCGATCCGCTTCCTGATGGCGACTCCGAACGCGGAAAAGAAACTCGGCTCATGGAATTTCGGCGGCTTTTCAAACGAGCGCGTCGATACGCTGTTGCCGATGATCCAGTCGGAAATCGACGATGCGAAGCGTCAGGCAATGCTTGACGAGACAGCAACGATCCTGCGCGCCGAAACCGCCTATGTGCCGCTCTACGTCCAGCCGCTGGTCTGGGGTTCCAGAAGCAATGTCGACATGACGCAGCGCCCGGATAACTTCTTTATCCTCCGGTGGGTGACCGTCAACTGACCAGGGCCAAACCATGCTGGCCTACGCAATAAAGCGCAGCTTCCAGGCCGTCGTCGTCCTGTTCATCGTCGGCCTGGTGGCGTTTTCCATGTTCCGCTTCATCGGCGATCCGATCGACAACATGCTCGGCGACTGGCTGCGCGACGCGCTCAATCCGCGCCTGCGCTAGCCGGGCTGACCCTCCGCGTCAGGCGCCACTATTCCAGGAATGTCGCAATCTCATCGACAGCGGCGCGCTCGGTGCGCAGCCGGTTCACGGGCGCCTCCTCGTCCATATAGCCGAGCGCCATGCCGCAAAACAGCATCCACTCGTCCGGCGGATCGACATGGGCTGCAACCGCCTCATGCCATTGCGCCCACGCTTCCTGCGGACAGGTATGGAGCCCGTGCTCGCGCGCCATAAGCATGACGCTCTGCAGGAAAATGCCCGTATCGGCCCATTGCGGCGGACCCATGGTCCTGTCGAGGTAGAAAAACAGCCCGACCGGCGCTCCGAAAAACGAAAAATTGCGCATGAACTGACCGATCCTGCCCGCCTTGTCTTCCCGCGCAATGCCGAGCGTGGCATAAAGATCTTCCCCGCATTTGAAGCGCCGGTCGGCATAGGGCTGCTTGAGGCCCTTCGGATAGACATCATATTGCGCCGGCACGCCGCGCGGCGTGGTGACCGACCGTTCCGCAACATCCGAAATCAGCCCGGCCAGCGCCGGGCCGGTCAGCACAAACACATGTCAGGGCTGCAGATTGCCTCCGGATGGCGCCTGTCTGGCTGCACCGAGAATGGAGCGCACGGTTTCGCGGGACACCGGGTCCGGCTTGAAAGCACGGCACGCGATCCGCGACGTCAGGGCATCCGATACATTCATGACATTCAACCTGCCAACACCAGTGAAACCTGCCGGCCGACTATGCGTCCAAAACCGTTCAGACAACAACAATATCCTCAAAGCATCGGCGATTTTGAGAAAAATACAGCCATCTGCCCGGATCGCTCGCATCTTGCTAAGCTGCCGGAAACAAATCAAAAAGATGCCGAAAAAGGCCACTTTGAACCCTGCCGGCCGGCCATCCGACTTGACTTGATCATGCCTTCGGTCAAGGGTTTGGTCGCTGACTCCAACCGGCGATCCGGTGACGCGGCCTTGCCACGCAACTGAGGACAACCTTGCAGCGCAATCTTCTTCGATACATCTGGGTTCACTCGCGCAAGCAGCAGGTCTGGATCTTTGTGGTCGTCCTGGCCTCCATGCCTGTCTACTTCCAGATGCTTCAGTTGCCGAAGCTCATTGTCAACGGCCCGATCCAGGGTGACGGATTCGATTCACCCCAGGCAACGCAGCCATTCCTCTCCATCAATCTGCCGTTTGCCGATTCGCTTTTCGGGCAGACGATAAACCTGTTCGCCGGACTGCAGCTCGACCGCCAGGAGATGCTCATCGCCCTGTGCGTGGGTTTTCTGGTCGCCGTTGCGCTCAATGGCTGGTTCAAGCTCTATATCAACACATACAAGGGCAAACTCGGAGAAAAGCTCCTGCGGCGCCTGCGCTACGAACTGTTCGACCGGGTGCTGCGTTACCCCATAGCAAAGGCGCGCAGCGTCAAGCCCTCCGAAATCACCAGTGTGATCAAGGATGAAGTCGAACCGCTCGGGCAGTTTTTCGGCGACGCTTTCTCGGCACCCGTATTTCTGGGCGCTCAGGCGCTGACCGGCCTGACCTTCCTGTTTCTGCAAAACACGATGTTCGGCGTCATCACCCTGATCATCGTCCTGTTTCAGGCGTGGATCATTCCGCGGCTTCGCCGCCGCCTGCTTGAACTCGGACGGCAGCGCCAGCAGACGGCCCGCAAACTGTCCGGCAGGATCGGGGAATTCGTGCAGGGCATGGACGATGTGCATCTGCACGGCACCTCCAACCGCGCGCGCTCCAACATATGGCAGATGCTGCGCCGCATCGTCGTCATTCGTTTCGAGCTCTATCAGCGCAAGTTCCAGGTCAAATTCCTGAACAACTTCCTCATCCAGTTCCTGGCGTTCATCTTCTACCTTCTGGGCGGCTATCTCGTCATCACCGGCCGCATGGATCTCGGCGCGCTTGTCGCGTCCATCGCCGCCTACAAAGACCTGCCCTCGCCGATCAAGGGCATCATCGACTGGGACCAGCAGCGCCTGCTGAACCAGATTCGCTACGAACAGGCGGTCGAGGATTTCGCCAATACGACCATCATGCCGGGCGCCCGCCAGGATCCGGGCGAGGCGCCGGCCGATCCGATCAAGGATGGCTACGCGCTGGAGCACGTCACCGTGCTTGATGCACAGGAACAGCCCGTCATTCAGGATTTCACCAATACGGTCTCGCGGAACGAGGCGCTTGCCATTGTCGGCAATGCCGATTCGGGCGCCGAATACGTCGCCGAGGTGCTGGCACGGCTGCTGGTCACCAGTTCGGGTCACATCACACTCGACGGGCAGGATCTGAAGTCGGTTCCCGAAAGGCAGACGGGCCAGCGCGTCGGTTATGCCGACAGCAACATATTCTTTGCCGGAGGAAGCCTGCGGTCCGCTCTCGCCGAAACCCTGCCCTTTACCGGCGACGCGCCTCCGATCCTCGAGGAAGACGGATCGGGAACGGCTTTCGGCCCCTATGAGAACGAACCGATATCGGCAAAAGCCGGCGAGGTGAAGGATCCGAGCTTCGGCGCCGAAGTGAACGTCGAATGGCCGGCCGGAGACGTCGCCGACCGGCTGCTCTCGATCATGCACAGCGTCGACCTTTATGACGACGTGCTCGAATACGGGCTGCTGCGCCGGCTTGAGGCGGATGCCGACGAGAAGGTGGTTGACGGCATCATGGAAGCAAGGCGCCTGTTTGCCGACAATCAGTCCGCCCGCAGCTCAAAGGGCGCCGTGGAATTGTTCGACCCCGAAAAATACAGCCATCAACTGACCATCGGCGAGAACCTGATTTTCGGAACGCCCGTGGACGAGTCCTTCGCCCAGGAAAACCTGCCGGCAAACAAAATGGTCAGGGGGCTGTTGGACGAAATGGACCTCTCGTCCCGTTTGTTTGACATCGGCGTCGAGATCGCGCGCAACAATGTCGAACTGTTCGGCGATCTTGCGGAGGACAGCACGCTGTTGCAGCGTTCCGGCGGCCCCTCGCCCGAACGCCTGCAGGAAATGAAGCTGGCTCTGGAAAAACTCTCCGGCAAAAAGGCTTCGGAGGCAAGTGAAGTCGATCTGGAAGCCATGCTGGACCCGGCCTTCGATTACTGCGAGGCACAGACCCGCTTCGGCCTTGTCGATCAGCAGTTGCAGGACAAGTTTCTGAGCTTGCGAAAGCGGCTGCGCGAGGAACTGGACAAGAAGGAAAGCAAGGCAGTCGCGTTCCACGACCCCAACCGGTTCAATCCGTCTCTGTCGGTACTGGACAACATCCTGTTCGGACGGATCGATTCCCGCCGCATCGGTGCGCGCGAACGTGTGCTGAAATCCATCAAGGCACTGCTGGAAAGCTGCGGCGTGGCGGACACCGTCTTCCATGTCGGACTGTCATTCGACATCGGCAATGGCGGACGCAACCTGTCGAACAATCAGGCCCAGAAGCTGAAGCTGGTGCGCGCATTGTTGAAGCAGCCGGATATTGTTATTCTTAACCGGGCGCTCTCGGCACTGGAAGCCGGGGAACGTATGAAGATTGTCCATACGGTCGTGGAAATGGGCAGGCAGAACGGCACGCGCACGATGGGCGTCGTCTGCGTCCCCCTCGACAATGGCGGCTGGAACGATTTCGACAGAATACTCTTTATGGAACATGGGCGGATTGTGTCTGAAGGAGCGCCGGAAAAGGTTTCCGAGCGCCTTGAAGCGATGGCCAAATGATATGGCCGGATTTAGGGGTAACGGCGATGGGAAAGCAGGAGATTGGTAATGAGCACGCTTGATGATGATGTCGCCATGCTGCAGAAGGTTCCGCTTTTTGAAAGCGTCGACCCGAGCAAGCTCAAGCTGATCGCCTACACGTCCACCCAGCTTGTCTTCGACGATGGCGAAGAAGTGTTCGCTCAAGGATCGAACGGGACATCAGCCTATCTCATTGCCAGCGGCGAGGCCGATATCCTGTCGGACGGCGGAGACACCCAGGTCGTCGTTGCCCAACTCGGCTCCAATGCGCTGTTCGGCGAAATATCGGCATTTTGCGATGTGCCGAGGACGGCGTCCGTCAGGGCGCGCGGGCAACTCACGCTTCTGGAACTCAAGCGCGAGAACCTCATGGAACTGATCGGCGAATTCCCCGATGTTGCGGTCGAGGTGATCAGGGAACTTGCCCGCAGGCTCGCCAACACGACATCGGATCTGGCCCACGTTCTGGATCAGCGCGCCAGCGGCTGAGCGCGCCGCTCCCTATACAGCTCTATGAGCCCTGCATCGACATAATGATGACGGCCAGTATGGCGGCATAGGTGAGTTGGTGAACCAGTTGGTCGGCGCCGTGCACCACCCAGTAATGCCGGGTATGCGCATCCAGCTTGTGTTTGCAGTCGTAGCAGCCCTTTGCATAGTCCGTCGCGTAGTGGACAACGAATTCGAACACGGCAAGAGCAACGATGGTGGCCAGCGACAATCCGCACAGCAGCAGGATCGGCAGCGTCATGACGACATGGATGGCGGCGTGCACATAGCCGCCCGCCTTGTGCAGATCGCACTTGCCGGCAATCATGGACGGCCACTGGAGCGTGTAGTCCGCAATGTAGTGCTTGACCTGCAGGCCGATCAGCGCCCAAACAATGTACAACGTCATAGTCCACCCTTGAGCGACGGTCGCTCATAACACCCTGGGCTTCGCCCCCCCTCCTTTCTCAACATGGAGAGTCACTTGAGCGCGGTCAACGGCTTT
>NZ_CFHWAF010000188.1:0-7098 GCF_984452065.1 Hoeflea sp.
TCGTTTCCGCTCTGAGGCGGTCATCTTCGCGGAAACGCAGGAGCAGGAAGCACCCGCCGAAGCGCAGACGCCGGCGGAACAGTCAGATGTCGCGGGCACAGCGGATGGCGAGTTCGAGGCGGAGGACGAGGAACCGGAAGAGATCGTCGGCCCCTATGAACTCTACCGGCCGGTTGTCCGCCGGCTGGCACGGTTTGTTATTTTGATCGGTGCCCTGTTCACGGTCCTCTATGTCTGGGAAGGCAATATCTTCGCCCTGTCGGAATCGCAGACCGCCGCCGGACGCCTCGTCGGCATTCTCGCCGATGTCCTTGCCGCCGTGCTCGTCGCAGATCTCGTCTGGGTCTGGGCGAAATCGGCCATCGACCGCCGTCTTGCCAATTACGTCCCTCCGCAGGGCAGCGAGGCTCCGGGACCGGAAGCACGCATGGCAACGCTCCTGCCGATCCTGCGCATGACGCTGATGGTCTTCCTCATCGTGGTGGTGGCGATGACCATCCTTGCCTCGCTCGGCATCAATATCGGCCCGCTGCTCGCCGGCGCGGGGGTGATCGGCATCGCCATCGGCTTCGGCGCGCAGGCGCTCGTCCGCGACATCGTGTCGGGCATCTTCTTCCTTGTCGACGACGCCTTCCGCATCGGCGAATATATCGAGATCGGCGAGCTGCGCGGCACCGTGGAATCCATGTCGATCCGCTCGCTCAGGGTCCGCCACCATCTGGGCGCCATCCACACAATACCGTTCGGGGAACTGAAATCGCTGACCAATTACAGCCGCGACTGGGTCATCATGCGGCTGGAGTTCCGCGTCCCCTTCGAGACGGACGTCAAGCTGGTGAAGAAGATCGTCAAGACGATCGGCGCCGAACTGCTCGAACATGAGGGCTACGGATCAAGCATCATCCAGACCCTGAAGTCGCAAGGCGTCCGCCGCATGGAAGAGTTCAACATGGTCATCGGCGTGAAATTCATGGCCAAACCCGGCGCGCAATGGCTGATCCGGCGCGACGCCTACCAGAAACTGCGCGACGCGTTCGAAGCCAACGGCATAAATTTCGCACAACGCAATGTCACGGTCGAGGTCGTCGGCGACAGGGAACTCGACGAGGAAGCGAAAAAGGCCATCACCGGCGCGGTCCAGCCGGCGATAGAGGCGCAGCAGGCACCCGGAGCGGCGCCCGATGAACCTTGATGCGGCACGCCCCCGACAGTCATGACCGGGCCTCGCGCCGCAGCAGTTCGCGCTTGCGCTCAACGCCCCAGCGATATCCGGAGAGCGCCCCGTCGGTGCGCACGACCCGGTGGCAGGGAATCACCACGGCAATATTGTTTGCGCCACACGCCTGGGCCACGGCCCGGACTGCGCCTGGTTTGCCGATATCGCGCGCCACCTGCGAATAGGACACGGTCTTTCCGGCCGGAATGGCCCGCAGGGCCGCCCAGACCTTCTGCTGAAACGCGGTCCCTTTGATATCCAGCGGAAGGTCGAAATCCGTCTGCGGCGCCTCGACCTGCGCAATCACCACGGCAACGGTGCGCTCGAAATCGGCCTCACCGCCGACAAGTTCGGCTTTCGGGAACCGGTCCTGCAGTTTCCTGACGAGCTGGTCGGGATCGTCGCCGAAATCGATCGCGCATACGCCCCGCTCCGTCGCGGCTACGAGAACCGGACCCAATGAGCACTCAGCCACGGCAAATGTGATGCGCGCATCGCGCCCGCCATCACGGAACTGTGAGGGGCGCATGCCGAGACGGCCGTCCGATTCCTCATAGAACCGGCTGCTTGCATTATATCCGGCATCGAAGATCGCACCGGTTACCGACGCGCCGCGTTCAAGCTCGCCGCGCACCCGGGCTGCCCTGCAAGCCGCTGAATAGGCCTTCGGGGTGACGCCGGTGATTTCCTTGAACAGGCGATGGAAATAGAAGCGGCTGATCCCGGCCCGGCGCGCCAGGGCATCGAGGCTTGGCGGCTCTTGCGCTTCTTCGATTATGCGGCATGCCGCCGCCACCATTTCGGTGTGCTCTTTCGCGGGGCCGCTCTTGTCCGGCTTGCAGCGCTTGCAGGCCCGGTAGCCGGCCTTCTCGGCTTCCAGGGCGGTGTTGTAGAAGCTGACATTCTTGCGAAGAGCCGCCTTTGACGGACAGGACGGACGGCAATAGATACCTGTCGTCCTGACCGCAAAGACGAACTGACCGTCGGCGCTGGCATCCCGGTGTGAGACAGCCTGCCAGCGATCGTCTTCGCTCAACACCTGTTTCTTCATTTCAACGATCTCCAGGGACATCGTGCCACTCCTTCTCATAAAGGGCAAAACATTGTGATCGCCACATTAGAGGCGCCGATTCCCGGTCGCATCCCGTCCCTTGCTCTGTAATTTTTGCTTCCTATTTGTGATCGGACGGTCTCCGGCTGATAAGATCGTGAACAGCCGAGAGGACAAAACCATGTATGATGCGATCAACGGAACAAAACCTGAGGGATAACGATGAAAGCTGCAATACTCTCGACCGCGCTGCTGGTTTCGGCAGGGCTTCTGCTTTCAACACCGGGCTTTACCGCGGGCAGCGGTGGCGGATCTTCCGACAATAACCCGTGCAATGCAGGCTGGGTGTGGGACAAGGGCCAGAGAAAATGCGTCCGGCAGTCCTCGGAAGTGGACCAGGAAAGTCTTTATGAAGCCGGCCGTTCTCTTGCTCATGCAGGCCGCTATCAGGAGGCCATCGACGTCCTCAAACTGGCATCCGCCGACGACAAGCGCGTGCTGAACTATCTCGGCTTTGCCACCCGCAAACTCGGCAAGGTCGATGAAGGCCTCGTCTACTATCACAAGGCACTGGCAATCGACCCTGAATACACGCTCGTTCGCGAATATATGGGCGAGGCACTGCTTCAAAAGGGCGATCTTGAGGGCGCGCTTGAGCAGCTTGCCGAAATCCGCCGCCTGTGCAACGGCCGCGGATGCGCCGAATATGGCGAATTGTCGGGCATGATCGCGGACTATGTGAGGAAGACCGCAAGCTGAACCAGCAAATTCTACCGTTATCGAGGAGCCCCGCCAGCCGGGGCTCTCTTCGTTTGTACACCCTTGGTGCGATTGCAATTGCAACTGTGTCGGAATACACAGCCTCGACGTTCCAAAGCTCACCCATGAAAGGCAAGCCGATGTCCGATACGCCCGCAGCAGACCTGTTTCCGCTTGAGGCCGACGAGACACCCTACCGGAAAATCAGCGGCGGACACGGCAGCGTCGACACCTTCAAGGGAGAGGAAATCCTCAGCGTCGAGCCCGAGGACATCCGGCTATTGGCGGAAGCCGCCTTTGCGGACATCAACCACCTGCTGCGACCCGCGCATCTCAAACAGCTTGCAAAAATCCTTGAGGATCCCGAAGCCACCGAAAACGACCGTTTTGTCGCTTTTGATCTTTTGAAAAACGCCAATATCGCCGCAGGCGGCGTCCTGCCCATGTGCCAGGACACCGGCACGGCCATCGTCATGGCCAAGAAGGGCCGCAAGATCTGGACCAAGGGTGGCGACCGTGAAGCCCTCGCACAGGGTGTCCGCGACGCCTATGAGAAGAAGAACCTGCGCTATTCCCAGCTCGCGCCGCTGGCCATGTTTGAGGAAAAGAACACACGCAACAATCTGCCGGCGCAGATCGATATCTACGAAGAGGGCGAGGATGCCTACAAGTTCCTGTTCGTCGCCAAGGGCGGCGGTTCCGCGAACAAGACATTCCTCTACCAGGGCACGCCGTCACTGCTCACCCATGACAGGCTCATCGACTTCCTGAAGGAAAAGATACTGACCCTTGGAACCGCTGCATGCCCACCCTACCACCTGGCGGTCGTCATCGGCGGAACGTCGGCGGAAATGAACCTGAAAACGGTCAAACTCGCATCGACCAAATATCTCGACGGCTTACCGACCGAAGGATCGGAACTCGGCCATGCGTTTCGCGACCTTGAGATGGAGGCGGAAGTCCACAAACTGACGCAGCAGATGGGCGTCGGCGCGCAATTCGGCGGAAAGTATTTCTGTCATGACGTCCGGGTGATCCGTCTGCCGCGGCACGGTGCTTCGCTTCCGATCGGGCTTGGCGTCTCCTGTTCCGCCGATCGCCAGGCAAAAGGAAAGATCACGCGCGAGGGCGTTTTCCTGGAAAAGCTGGAAACCAATCCGGCCAAATACATGCCTGAAGTCGACGAAGGTGCCCTGACCGACCACGTGGTTCACATCGATCTTAACCAGCCGATGGAAAAAATTCTCAAGGAGCTCTCGCAACATCCTGTAAAAACACAGCTTTCTCTCAGCGGAACCATTATCGTCGCGCGCGATCTCGCCCATTCCAAAATCCGCGAACGGCTGGAGAACGGCGAAGACATGCCGGACTATTTCAAGGATCATCCGGTCTATTATGCCGGTCCCGCCAAAACACCGAAGGGCTACGCGTCCGGCTCGTTCGGACCGACCACCGCCGGCCGCATGGACAGTTATGTCGACCAGTTCCAGTCCTTTGGGGGCTCCATGGTCATGCTCGCCAAGGGCAACCGGTCGCGCATTGTCCGGGAAGCCTGTGCCCGTCATGGCGGATTTTACCTCGGATCCATCGGCGGCCCCGCCGCCCTCCTGGCGAAGGACTGCATCAAGAAGGTCGAGGTGGTGGAATATCCTGAACTTGGCATGGAAGCGGTCTGGAAAATCGAGGTTGAGGACTTCCCGGCCTTCATCGTCATTGACGACAAGGGCAACGATTTCTTCAAGGAACTCAACCTGGGATGACGGCAAGGCCCCTGCCCCCGTCCATTGCACGGGCCTTCGCGCGCCAGGAACACGCCTGCGCGCATCTCGGCTCGCCGTTTACCGCGCAGGTCTGCCGCGTCATCGCACAGCACGGCCTGCCGGCCTCCCGACTTGTCGATATATTGCGGTCGTGGCAGGGCGATCCGACCGCCGACGGCGATGCGGTTCCGGTTCGCCTGTGCGCGGCGCTGCACGAACTGGTCATAAGCCAGGCTGAGCCGGCCCTTTCGAGCGTTTACCCGCCAAATCACAAGGCGCTGGAGGACGCGGCGCTTCACGCCGCAATCGATCAGGCAATTGAACGAAACGACGATTGGCTGTGCGAACGCATGTCCTTTGCGCCACAGACCAATGAAATTCGCCGCTCCAGCGCAATTTATGCAGCACTCTCTCACATTGCGGGCGAGACGGGATTGCCGATTGTGCTCTCCGAACTCGGCGCCAGCGCCGGTTTGAACCTGCTTCTTGACAGCTATCACCACGTCATTGACGGACACAGTGGCGGCAACCCTCAATCTTTGGTCACGCTGCAGCCGCAATGGTCCGATGGCCCGGCACCCGACGGCCCGGTCTTGATCGCCGAGCGCCGCGGATGCGACCTTGCGCCCTTCGATCTGTCCGACCCTGAACACCGGAAACGGCTTCTTTCCTATGTCTGGGCCGATCAGGACGATCGCTTCGAGCGGCTCCGGGCCGCGCTCCGGCTTCACGATCGCCACCCGGCCCATGTCGACAAGGCGCACATGCTGGATTGGTTGTCGGACAGGCTGGACAAGGCACCCGATGGCCATGCCCACGTCGTCTATCACACCATCGCCTGGCAATATCTCTCGGAAGAAGAGCGCAAAAAGGGCCGCGACATCATCGACGCCGCCGGGGCGCGCTGCACCGCGCGGACGCCCCTGTTCCTTTTGAGCCTTGAGGGCGATGGCGGCAAACCCGGCGCCGCTTTGAACCTGACCTCCTGGCCCGGCCAAAGGGAAACGCTGCTCGCCCGTGTTGATTTTCACGGCAGGTGGATCGACTGGAAGGCTGCGGAGCGATAACGCGCAAGCTGCCACCTGCCACATGGTCTCTTCAAAGCAGATCTCTCCGAGTTCGATGATCATGACGTCTCGCGGCGCCTTGTCGCCGGACGGCCGCGCGGCGGCGTTGAGAAAAAAGCCTGAACGCAACACGTCCGGCGGTTTCTGGTGCCATTCGACCTGTGATATCAAAGCCGAGACGGATGACCTTGTGTATGAATGATGCCATAGTCGGACTCCGGCGGTAAGTTCAACTTTGAACATAATTGTACAACTATGAACAAAAATCAAGCACTGCCTTGGGACAATCCGCGATTCAAGAACTGGATCGCCGTCGCAAGGGCGAGCCAGATGATCCACCAGAAGCTTGGCCGGGCGCTCGCGCGGCTGGATATCAAGGTTCCCCATCTCGATATCCTCGCCAATCTTTACCGCTTCGAGGGCATCTCGCAGCAGGATCTGGCCCATAAGCTGCTCGTGGGCCGCTCGAACATCAGCATGCTCCTGCCGCAGATCGAAAAGCGCGGACTGATCGAACGGCGCAAGGACGACACGGACAAGCGTATCCTGCGGCTCTACCTCACGGACAAAGGC
Source organism: Hoeflea sp. (assembly GCF_984452065.1). Lineage (NCBI taxonomy): Bacteria > Pseudomonadati > Pseudomonadota > Alphaproteobacteria > Hyphomicrobiales > Rhizobiaceae > Hoeflea > Hoeflea sp. The sequence goes on from NZ_CFHWAF010000188.1 coordinate 6,427, forward strand.
CGGGATATCACCCTGCGGGCGCTGGCCATCGAGCTTGAACTGATCGAGCATTCCATGTCGACCACCGACACGGATGAATGCAATTTCGTCGGCGAAATCATGCAGCGCATGATCCGGCAGATGGAAGATTGGGACGACACCGGACAGCGGGGTGCCAGTGGGATGAATGAAGGCTAACGCGGCATGCCGGCGCTGTCGCGGTCCATGCCTTTCGCGCTGAGCTCTTCCAGATAGCCGGACCAGTAAGTCTCGAAATTGGTCCCGAGATCATGCAGATAGACCCAGGTGAAGAGCCCGGTGCTGTGGCCGTCGTCAAAAATAAGACGCACCGCATAATTGCCGACCGGCTCCGCCCCCTTGATCTGCACATTGCGCTTGCCGGGCACGGTGACACGTTGTTCGGCGGAATGCCCCTGGACCTCCGCCGAAGGAGAAAGGACCCGCAGCGCCTCCGCGGGCAGCGAGAATGTCGCGCCCTCGTCGAACGCCACCGTCAATGTCTTCCGATCCTTTGATATGCGCAGTTCCGTCGGTCGCATTTTTGTCTCCGCCAAAGGCCTCATCCCGTCAACGGTTCACTCGGCCGGGTTATCCGCACTGAGCACGATCGGGCCGGGATTGTCCAGATACCATTGGACGCAGGACTTCGCGTCGAGCCTGTTTCAGGCGGCC
>NZ_CFHWAF010000189.1:0-7021 GCF_984452065.1 Hoeflea sp.
CCGGGATACTCGGTGAGCAAAGCTCGCTGTTACACCAAGCAATGGGACACGATCATGTCAGCAATGCCGTGCCGTACAAGACGGCATGACGCATGCGGTCGCGGGACCGACTTGGCAGTAACATTTCGCACCCCTTAAGTCCTGCAAAGCCTGAAAACGGTTTAGGTAAACTGCCTTCTGTCGGTGGACCCGCATCTTGACCGACTGGTAAAATCTATATCGGCATTTCCGGGCGTGCAAGTGTGATTTTTGTCGCGGCAATCACAAATTGTGTATGGACAGGTTCGCCTATTCGCCATCATGGACCGCTCGCAAATATGCCCGGGACGCCCTGACCGCTGTTGTGCCGGAACGCGGCATTCACCGGGCGGATAGAACAGGCATCACGCGATTCAGGGGTCCGGTTGGTCACCGCCGCCCGAGGCGGCAAGGATGTCCTGCTTTACGGGAATTGCCGGCTGCGCGCCGTGTTCGAGGCAGGCAAGGCTTCCCGCGGCGGCGGCCTGTTTGAGTGCGGTTTCGAAGCTTTCGCCCCGTTCGAGCCCTGCGGCCAGGTAGCCGCAGAATGTGTCGCCGGCGCCCACGGTATCGACCGGTTCGATGACCAGCCCGGACGTTCTGATCAGCGAGCCGTCATGCGCGGCGGTCACGCCGTCGGCGCCCAGCGTGACGATCAGCGTCTGGCCGGATGCCGAATGCAGATCGGCAAGGACCGTCTCCCGTTCGCCCGGCTCCAGCGCCGTTTTGCCGGCAAGGCGCTCAAACTCGGTCTCGTTGGCGATGACGATATCGGCCATGGCGGCAAGCCGCACCGCATCATCCGTGAGCGGCGCGATATTGAGCAGGGATACGACACCTTGAGCGCGGGCGGCCGAAAGGGCGGCTTCGACGGCTGAGGCGGGGATTTCCAGTTGCAGCAGCAGATGATCGCCATCGGACATGCCGTCAAGCGCCCGCCTTGCGTCCGCTTCGCCCAACGCGGCGTTGGCGCCGGGAATGACCGCAATCGTGTTCTCGCCGCTGTGTTCAACCAGGATGACCGCCGTTCCGGTTGCGTCATCGACCGCGCGCACGGCGGACAGGTCGGTGCCGGCGTCTGCCAGGACAGAAAGCGCGGGCCCGGCGAACGCGTCCCCGCCGACGGCTCCGACCAGCCTTGTATCGGCGCCGGCGCGTGTTGCGGCAAGCGCCTGGTTGGCGCCCTTGCCGCCGGCGGCCGTGGCAAATGAGTTGCCAAAGACCGTCTCTCCGGCCTGCGGAAGCCGGTCGACGGTCGCGGTCAGGTCCATGTTGATGGAGCCGAGAACGGTGATCATGGTGTGGTTCCTGAAGCCGGGACTGTATTGTATTTGCAGTGGTTCTTTCATGGAAAAAGCGCTACAGCAAGCCGACAATTTCCCGGCTGGATCGATACGCAACGGAGCTGCATGACACTGAAAGACCTGCAAATCGAGCGGATATGCGATGCGGATGCGCTTCGCGCGCAATGCGATGCGATTGCCGACAAAGCCGAAGACCCGGCCTCGCAGGACACGCGCAACGCCCTTTTTGCGCTGCTCAAAAAGGCGGTGGCGGACGGCCGCAAGGTCATTTCGGACATGTTGCGCGAGGACGGTAGCGGCCTGAAATGCGCCCGCCGCCTCTCGCTGCTGCAGGACGAGATCATCCGCGTGCTCTTCGGCTTTGCGACCGAGCGCGTCTATCCGGTTGAAAATCCCTCGACGTCGGAACATATGGCGCTTGCCGCGGTGGGCGGCTATGGCCGCGAGACGCTGGCGCCGGGCTCGGACATCGATCTTCTGATCGTCCTTCCCTACAAGCAGACGGCCTGGACGGAGCAGGTGGTCGAATATGTGCTCTACATGCTGTGGGATATGGGCTTCAAGGTCGGCCACGCGACCCGCGACGTCGATGAGTGCATTCGGCTGTCGAACAGCGATATGACCATCCGTACCGCGATCCTCGATGCCCGCTATATCTGCGGCGCCGGAGCCCTCTACGACGAGATGGAACAGCGCTTCGACGCCGAAGTGGTCCGCAACAGCGCCCGCGCCTTCATCGCCGCCAAGCTCGCCGAGCGTGATGTCCGGCACCAGAAGGCCGGCGACACGCGCTATCTGGTCGAGCCCAATGTCAAGGAAGGCAAGGGCGGTCTGAGGGACCTGCAGACGCTGTTCTGGCTGGCGAAATATTATTATCGTGTCCGGGGGCTCAAGGATCTCGTCAAACGCGGTGTCCTTTCGCGGCGCGAGGCGAAGCTGTTCGAGAAATCGGAGGATTTTCTCTGGGCCGTGCGCTGCCACATGCATTTTCTGACGGGCAAGGCCGAAGAGCGCCTGTCCTTCGACATCCAGCGCGAAATCGCCGCCGATCTCGGCTATCACGACCATCCCGGCCTGTCCTCGGTCGAGCGTTTCATGAAACACTATTTTCTCGTCGCCAAGGATGTCGGCGACCTGACGCGCATCCTTTGCGCCGCGCTTGAAGAGGAGGAGGCCAAGGAGGCGCCCGGCATCTCGCGCGTGTTCCGGCGCCTCGCCAATCGCCGCCGGAAAATTCCGGGCACTCTGGATTTCCTGCAGGATCACGGCCGTATAACGGTTGCCGACGAGGATGTCTTCAAGCGCGATCCGGTCAATCTGATCCGGCTTTTTCACCTCGCCGACATTCACGATCTTCTGTTCCATCCCGATGCGCTCAAGCTGGCCAAGCGCTCCCTCGCGCTGATCAACGCGAAAGCGCGCGAGGACGAGGAGGCAAACCGTCTCTTCCTGTCGATCCTGACGTCGCCCCGCCGGCCGGCGCTGATCCTGACGCGCATGAACGAGGCGGGCGTTCTTGGCCGGTTCATCCCCGATTTCGGCCGTATCGTCTCCATGATGCAGTTCAACATGTACCATCACTATACGGTGGACGAGCACCTGCTGCGGGCCGTCGACGTCTTTTCCCGCATCGAGAAGGGCACCGAAGACGAGGCCCATCCGCTGACCGCGCGCATTCTCCCCGATATCGAGGAGCGGGAGGTGCTCTATGTCGCCTTGCTGCTGCACGACATCGCCAAGGGCCGTCCGGAGGATCATTCCGTCGCCGGCGCGAAGGTGGCGCGCAAACTGTGCCCGCGCTTCGGCCTGTCGCCGGAGCAGACGGAGACGGTCGCCTGGCTGGTGAGCGAGCACCTGACCATGTCGATGATCGCGCAGTCGCGGGATCTGCATGACCGCAAGACCATCGAGGACTTTGCCGAGGTCGTTCAGTCGCTTGACCGGCTGCGCCTCCTGCTGGTGCTGACCATATGCGACATAAGGGCCGTGGGGCCCGGTGTCTGGAATGGCTGGAAGGGCCAGCTCCTGCGCACGCTTTACGGAGAAACCGAACTGATGCTCTCGGGCGGTTTCTCGGCCGTATCAGGCAAGGAGCGGGCGCAGGAGGCGCGGGCGCTTCTCGGCGACGCGCTTGCCGACTGGCCGCAGGCGGAGCGCGAGGACTATCTCAACCTGCATTATCTGCCCTATCTTCTGTCCGTGCAGCTCGACGATCAGGTGCGACACGCCGATTTCATCCGCCGCACGCGCGAGGCCGGCAAGCCGCTGGCGACCATGGTGCGCACCCATTCCTTCCATGCCATCACGGAGATCACGGTTCTGGCGCCCGACCACCCGAGGTTGCTGTCGATCGTGACGGGGGCCTGCGCGGCGGCCGGCGCCAATATCGCCGATGCACAGGTCTATACGACGTCGGACGGGCGTGCGCTCGACACGATCATGATCAATCGTGAATTCGGGGAGGACGAGGACGAATTGCGCCGTGCGGAACGTATCGGCACCATGATCGAGGCGGTCCTGGCGGGACAGAAACATCTGCCCGAGGTGATCGCGCACAAGACGCGCCATCGCCGCAAGACCAGACCTTTCACGGTGACGCCGAAAGTCAGCGTCAACAACAATCTGTCCAACTATTTCACCGTGATCGAGCTGGAAGGCCTCGACCGCACCGGGCTTTTGTCCGAGATCACCGAGGTCCTGTCCGACCTCTCGCTCGACATCGCCTCGGCGCACATCACGACCTTCGGCGAGAAGGTCATCGACACCTTTTATGTCACCGACCTTTTCGGCCACAAAATCACCAATGAGAACCGCCACGCGAACATCATCGCCCGCCTCAAGGCGGTTCTCGCCGGCATTGAGGAGGATGTGCGCCAGAAGATGCCACAGGGAATGATCGCCCCGCAGCGGGAAAAGGGCCGTCGGGTCGGCCAGCAATGAGCCTTTTCCGCAAATTCGCGAGCGTCGGCTCGGCGACCATGGCAAGCCGGGTGCTCGGTTTTGTGCGCGAGGCGCTGATTGCCTTCGCCCTCGGCGCCGGGCCGGTTGCCGATGCCTTCTACGCTGCCTTCCGGTTTCCGAACCTTTTCCGGCGCCTGTTTGCCGAAGGCGCGTTCAACTCGGCATTCATTCCGCTCTTTGCCAAGGAACTGGAAGGCGGCGGCGAGAAGGCGGCTGAACTCTTCGCCCGTCAGGTCCTGTCGGTCCTGCTTTTTGTTCTGATTGCCCTGTCGGCGCTCGCCATGATCTTCATGCCGTTTCTGGTGGCGACCGTCATCGCCCGGGAATTCACGCTGTTTTCGGAAAAGTTCGAGCTGACGGTCTTTCTGACCCGGATCATGTTTCCCTATCTCGCCGCCATGTCGCTGGTGGCGATGCTGTCGGGCATCCTGAACTCCTACCGCAAATATTTTCTCGCCGCCATCAGCCCGGTGCTGCTCAACATCGTGCTGGTCGCGGTGCTGCTTGTTGCCGTCAACAGCGGGTTTGAGGCGCGAAACACCGGCATTGCGATGGCGTGCGGCGTAACGCTTTCGGGTTTCCTGCAACTGGCATTGCTCTTCTACGGCGTCCGCAACGCCGGTTTTCATATCCGCCTCGGCCGCCCGCGCCTGACGCCGCCCGTCCGCCGGCTCCTGTGGCTGGCGCTTCCGGCGGCGATCACCGGCGGCATCACCCAATTGAACCTGCTGGTCGGCCAGAACATCGTCTCGGGCGACGATGGCGCCATATCCATGGTCAACTTTGCCGACCGCATCATCCAGCTCCCGCTCGGCGTGATCGGCATCGCGATCGGCGTCGTCCTGCTTCCGGAACTGTCCCGGGCGCTGAAAGAGGGCAACGCGCCCGCCGTCAACCGGTTACAGAACAGCAGCCTGGAGTTCGGCCTGGGACTGACCGTCCCCGCCGCGGTTGCCTTCGCGATCATTCCGGCGCCCATTGTCGCGCTTTTGTTCGAGCGCGGCGAGTTCACCCGCGAGACGACCCTGATCACCGCCGCTGTTCTTGCCGCATTCGCCGCCGGGCTTCCCGCCTTTGTGCTCAACAAGATCTTCACCCCCTCCTTTTATGCGCGTGAGGACATGCGCTCGCCCATGTGGTTCGCCGGCATCAACGCCGCCGTCAACGTGGCAGGCAGCCTGATCCTCTTTCCCGTCGTCGGGGTGATGGGCGTTGCCGTCGCGACCTCGATTGCCGGCTGGGTGAATGTCGCGCTGCTTGGCGGCGTGCTTTACCGGGATGGCCGCTTCTCTCCGACGCGGCTCACGATGCGCCGCATCGCGCTGATCATCGCGGCGAGCGCCCTCCTGGGGCTGGCGCTCTATCTGGCCCTGCGGGTGATCGGGCCGGTGTTGATGGACGGCCCGATCCTCATTCGGCTCGGGCTGATGCTGCTGCTGATCGCCGGCGGTGCGCTGATCCATTTCGCCTTCGTGCTGCTGACCGGGGCGATGGACCGCCGTCAGCTGCTCTCGCTTGTGTCGCGCAAGCGCGACTGAGGTGAACGCCATGCCGTCGATCGCCCATGTCACACTGATCGTCCCGTCCTATGAGGAGGGGCTTGCCTTTTTTGTCGGCGTTCTCGATTTCGATCTTGTCACTGATCGGCATATGCCCGACGGCAAACGCTGGGTGCTGGTGCGGCCGAAGGGCGGGCCCGGAACGGCGCTGCGCATTGCCGAGCCGGCAAATACAAGGCAGGCGGCGCGCATCGGCGATCAGACGGGCGGACGCGTGTCCTTCTTCCTGTATACCGAGGATTTCGAGGCCGACCGTTCGCGCATGCTGAAAAACGGCGTCGTTTTTCTTGAAGAGCCGAGACATGAGGCCTACGGAACCGTCGCTGTTTTCCTCGACCCGTTCGGCAACCGCTGGGATCTGCTGCAGCCGGCGGACTGACCCGTTGGCGGAATTCCCTTGATAAGCACGGTGCGCACGTGCATAACCCGCCGCGATATCCAGTCCCGAACACGATTTTCAGGAAGTTCAATGTCCGAGTTCAAGCCGCTGGTCTTTTCCGGAGTGCAGCCCACGGGTAATCTGCACCTGGGCAACTATCTGGGCGCGATCCGCAAATTCGTCGCGCTGCAGGAGAGCCACGACTGTATTTACTGCGTTGTCGATCTTCATGCCATCACGGCGCAGCTCGTCCATGACGACCTCGCCGGCCAGACCCGGGCGATCACAGCCGCCTTCCTTGCAGCCGGGATCGATCCGAAGGCCCATATCGTCTTCAACCAGAGCCGGGTTTCCGGCCATGCGGAACTCGCCTGGGTGTTCAACTGCGTGGCCCGCATCGGCTGGATGAACCGGATGACCCAGTTCAAGGACAAGGCCGGCAAGGACCGCGAAAACGCGTCGCTCGGCCTTTTGGCCTATCCCAGCCTGATGGCGGCCGACATCCTGGTTTATCGCGCCACCCATGTGCCGGTCGGCGATGACCAGAAGCAGCATCTGGAACTGACCCGCGATATTGCTCAGAAGTTCAATATCGACTTCTCGCAGCGCATCGCCGAGACCGGTCTCGGTGTCGACATGGTTGTCGGGGAAGAGCGGGTGAACGGCTATTTCCCCTTGACCGAGCCGCTCATCGGCGGTCCGGCCCCAAGGGTGATGAGCCTGCGTGACGGCACCAAGAAGATGTCGAAATCGGACGTGTCGGACCTGTCGCGCATCAACCTGACCGACGATGCGGACAC
>NZ_CFHWAF010000190.1:0-2905 GCF_984452065.1 Hoeflea sp.
GGCTATTGGCGGGACAGCTTCTACCGCTTCAAGGAGCTTTACGACACCGGTGGCGCGGCGGCGACTACCTGCTTGCCCTCAAACCCAATCGGCCGCTGCTGTTCAGCGAGGTCGAGGCCTTCTTCGCCGACCCAAAGGCCGGCCCCCTCGACACCTGCGAGACCACCGATGCCGATCATGGCCGCCTGGAGATACGCCGCCACACCGTCTGTCACCACGTCGACTGGCTGTTTTCCGACCGCCGCTATGCCGGTGAACTCAAGTTCCCACACATCGCCATGATCGCAAGGGTCCGCACCGAGGTCGAGCGCAACGCAACCATCGAACATGAAAGCCGCTACTACATCTCCTCCGCCAAGCTCGATGCCCAAACCTTCGCCCGCGCCGTGCGCGACCACTGGGGCATCGAAAACCGTCTCCACTGGGTCCTCGACGTCGTCTTCCACGACGACCTTGCACGGCTCAGATCCGGACACGGGCCTGAAAACATGGCCGTCGTCAAACACATGGCCATGAACCTCCTGCGAAAAGCCAGGAACAAGCACAGCCTGAAGGTCCGGCGTAAACTCGCAAACCTCAACACCCAATACCTCGAAACAATACTCAGACAAAACCACGCGTTAAACTGAAGCGATTGCCCTGGCCCAAAAAGTGCCAGATGCTGCGATCATCACGAATGGCGGCTTTCGTTGCTCGCCATGCGCGCCAACACTCCGGCCGGTCCCGTGCCGGATTTCAGCGCGTACTTGGCGGATGGCCTTACTCCTTTGTTTCCAACACAAGCTCATCGGCCGTCGGCTGTCTGTCCTGCTTCGGGTCTCCAAGCTTACGGCGCAAAACGTTCTCGAGCAGCCGCGATATGTTGTTCTCAAAGTTGTTCGAGGGTAGGCATCCGCAGAATGTGATAGACCCGGTCGAGAAAACCGAACCGCCTCGCGGGAGTTCAAAATAAACCATCTCTGCGTGAAGCGCATCTTGTTCCGGTCCACCGGTGAGGTTGGTTAGATGCGTCAGCTGTTCCTCAGGGACCAGCATGAATTCGTTGTCTCGCGAAACAGAACGCGCGAGCAGGACAGCCGATTTCGGAGTGCCCAGACGGTGGTCCATGTGGTCAAGTTCAAAGCCGGCCGCCCCACCGCCGGACAAGCCGAAATCACCAAGAATGTCATCTTCGATCCCTGCAAAGATCCAATCGTACTGTGGATCATGACACAGCCGCTGATAAGGGTCGCCGACGAACTCCCCTTGCGCGGCAAAGCCTATTCCGACGAGGTCCTGTGGCGCGCGCGCATTGCGCCGCCAGAGACCACCATAGGTTCCGTCGAATGCATTGTAATACTCGCCCGGCTCGGCCGCCCAGGCGCGAATGCCATCTTCTGCGCGGCGTATCTCGAACAGACTGTCGTTCTCCGAATGCACGGCAATGCGCCAGTAAAAGCCATTGGCACCGAGATAGAGCAGATGCCCGCCATTGTCGCGATACGACCGTAGTGCATCCAACGTATTCGACGTGTGGTACTCGGGGTGCGACCCTGTCGTCACGACATCATAGGCCGCCAGCGCTGCAACCCCGTCGCGGTGCAGTTCGGCGTCTGTCACGACATCGTATTCGATGCCTTTCGCGTGGAGCCATGATATCAAGTGGCTGTCGGCCTGAAAGTGTCTCAACCCGGAACAGGGTGTCTTGCCAAAGGTCAAATAGCCTGGACGCAGGTTGAATAAAGGCCGGCGATGCGAGGCGTGGCATATGCCACTTCCGTCGGCATGGTAGTTGTAGGTCGATAGCCCGTAATTGGTGTGCTTAACCGGGTTGAAGGGATAAGCGCCCCAGTCCCTCGTTCGGTCTTGCCACTCCGGTGCATAGTCAGGGCGGGCATGGTTGCCGTAGATCACATAGGTAAAGGTCGACACGAGAACGCAGAGCCTTGCCCTCGGTCGGCCCAGTGGTTCCACCACGAAAAACGGTACGGCGTCCCAAGCCTCGCCGCATTCCAACCGCATGACGTAGATGCCGGATGGCATGTCGCGCGGCACCGTAAAGGTAAAGCTTGTCTCCCATCCAAAGTCATAGATGTCGTCGTCGTGAAAATGGATGGCTGCGTAGTGCTCTGGTTTGTGAGTCCAGTTCATTTCGGACGCATCCCAACTCGCACCCGTGACCGCACGCGTTGGATAATTCACCAGCTTCAGATCAGGGCCTTTCCCGGCCCGAGCAACCGAACTGCTGATATCCTTCGCAAAATCCCAGGACGCAACGGTCTCGCCGTCACACAGGATAACCGGCGCTTCGATCTTGCCGTTGAAGTGGTCCTTTACTCTTCCTTCGTCCAAACGGGCCGCGATGGTCGGTACTCCGTGATGCCGCATACCAACGCCCGATCGTTGGATCGCCTCGTGCGCTGTTTCGCCACCCGAGCAAGGTGCACAAGACAGGGTCACCGCATCGGGCGTCAGGCGCGCAACCACTCTGACCCAGGTCCGGAGCGGAATACACGGGCCCGCCGTCAGCGTTTCGCCATTCTCGCCCAGAACCAACCGCATGTCCTTGTCCAGAGCCAGGTCAAGCGCGCCGATATTCATGATGGTTTGCCTGTCCGGACCCAGACGCGTCGGGAACACTGTCGCGCCAAATGCCAGCTCGCCTCCGGCATCGAGGTGCAGCGCGCTCACCCCCATTGCATATGACCCGGGGTAGAACGGTTGCTCCCGCGATGGAAACTCAGCTTGCGCAAAATACCGAGAAGCATCCTCCTCGACGATGCCCGGCCCATCGGGATTGGGGTCAGCACTTATCGACCGGACGAGCCGCGCCGAAAATGGCTGTCCTGCGCTGGATGAGACCTTGAACGCGATCGAGCCACCGGGACGTACAGACATGACATTGCTGTAGGCCAAGAGCGGCGGA
>NZ_CFHWAF010000190.1:2915-6966 GCF_984452065.1 Hoeflea sp.
TCGATGTCATCGGCTTGGCCCATAGACGAGGTCCGGCAGGAACGTGACCCACTCGTTGAAGAAGACGAGCAGCAGGATCATCGCGACATACGGGATCAAAAGTGGCAGAACGCCGACCGATATCTCCTCTATCGACACCTTACTGATGCGCGCGGCCACGAACAGGTTCACGCCAATCGGAGGGGTCAGAAAGCCGATCTCGCAGGTCATAACGGTAAAGATCCCGAAGATGACGGGATCGATCCCGAGGCTCGTGACAAGAGGAAAGAATACGGCCGTAAAGATGATGATCTGCGGAATGCTCTCAAGCCACATGCCGACGATGATGTAGAAAATGCCAATCATGAGCATTACGAGCCAGGGGTATTCGACGATGCCCTGAAACAGTCCCAGCACCGCATCAGGAATATCGAAAACCGTCACCAACTGACCGAACGCCTTGGTCGAGCCCAGGATAAAGAGCACGGTGCCGATGACGATGGCGGTGAACTTGAAGGCATGGAAGAGCTTGGCCCAGGTCAGACCCTTGTAGATGAAGAGGCCAACGAACAGCCCGTAAGCCACAGCCACGCCAGCGGCCTCCGATGGCGTGAACAGGCCGGCATAGATGCCCCCTAGGATGATCACCGGCGCCATAACGGCCCATTTGCCGTCCCAGAGCGCTTCCAGCAACGGGCCCCAGCGAAACGTCTCGCCCGTGCCTCCATAGCGGTTCCTGACTGAAATCACGAAGACGACCGCCATCAGCATCAGGCCCAGTACGATCCCCGGCACGATACCCGCAAGGAAAAGGCGGGGGATGGACACATCCGTCACCAGGGCAAAGATGATCAACAGGTTCGACGGCGGGATCATCGAGCCCAACGCGCCTGCGGAAGCCGCTATCGCCCCGGCGAACCGGGACCGATAGCCCTCTTTCTGCATGGCCGGGATGGTGATCGACCCGATGGCTGCCGTCGTAGCAGGACCAGAGCCGGACAGGGCTGCGAAGAACATGCAGGCGACAACCGTGACGAGCCCCAGCCCACCCTTGTACGCCCCCACAAGTTTCTGCGCGATATTAACCAGCTTCTCGGACATGCCGCCCTGCTCCATCAACTGGCCTGCCAAAATGAACAGAGGGATGGTGACCAGTGGAAATGGCTCAAAGGCGGTCCAGGCCGCCTGCGCCATCAAGGTCATCGGAATGTCCGCGATAATCAGACCAGCGACGGTCGCGAGGCCTGCTGCAAAAGGGATTGGTATGCCAATCGCCATCGTGAACACGAATACGAGCGCCATCAGGATCGGGCCATTCGAGCTCACGAAAAAGGTAAAGACGATCCCCAGAACCAGAGCGAGGAGGAACATCGCGGCAAAATACGTCGGGCGCGCTTGTTCGCGAGGTAAATCGGTCATAGGGGAAGCTCCTTGAAGCCGTCAGCACGCCACCTCCAATAGACTTGGGCAATTCGAAAGAGCATGAGGCCGAAAAAGGCGGGAAGGAACATCTGCACCCAACGCTGCTCGATTCCCAAACCGGGGGTTTGAAAGGTCACTTCAAAGAGCAGCTGCGTGTAACCGATCGTTTGCACGATCATGAAAACTACAAAACCTGCCCAGAGGATGTCAGCCAGCACAATGCACGCCACCTGGAACCTGCGGGGCAGACGTGTCACAAGCATCGTGATGCGGATATGCGCGCGGTCTCTGACCGCCATCGTCGCGCCGAGGTAAACAGAAAAGATCATGCCATAAACGGCCGTTTCTTCTGCCCAGACGGAGGCGGAGTGAAAAACAAACCGCTGAACCACCTGGAGCAGAACCGAAAACACAACAACACCCAGGAAGAACGTGCACAGAACCTCTTCAAAGTAGCGGTCGAGCTTGGAAAGCATGATGGATGCTGTCTTTCAGTCGTTTGAGAGGCGCGCACCGGGAGGCATGCGCGCTTCTCTCACAGCGTTCACTCTAGTTTGAGGCAGCACGAATGGCGTCGATTAGGGCCGTGAACTCGTCCCCTTTATCGGCCGCAAACCGATCCTGTACGCGCTGCCCGGCGGCGATAAAATCGCTACGGTCAAACTCGGCGGTCTCCATGCCGCCTTCACCTATCAGGAAGTCACGGATCTCCTGAACTTGACGGTTCATTTCTTCTTTTTGGTAGATGCCAGCATCCCGGGCGGCCCGCATCACGGCATCTTTTTGAGCATCGTCAAGCTTGCCCATGACGCGATCGCTCGCAAAGAGCGGCGAAAAGTAAACAAAGTGCTCGAGCGCGGTGAAGTAGGACATAATCTCGTAGAACTTCTGGGACTTTATAAAGGATGTCCCGTTATCGGCGCCTTCCACCGTGCCGGTTTGCAGCGCCGTTGGCGTGTCGGCCCAAGGCAGAGGAATTGGGGCGGCCCCGAATTCGGCAAAGGTGTCGATCATCACCTGGTTCTTCGGGACACGGACTTTCAAACCTTCCATGTCGGCCATCGACGTGATGGGGTTGCGCGAGTTGTAAAAGTCGCGGTCTCCAACAAAGCCGTATGTCAGCAGGTGGACGCCAGTATCACTCTGAAGCATGTCCGCGATGCTCTGACCGACCTCGCCTTCCAGAACCGTGTAGGCATGTGCCTTGTCGTCAAAGATATAGGGAAGGACAAACGCATCCATCATCGGAAAGTGCGGTGAGACGTTGTTGCCGGTGATAATATGCATGTCGACGGTGCCAAGCTGCATGGCCTTAAAGGCTTCATCCTCGCCCATCAGTTGCCCACAACAGCGCACTTTCACGTCGATCGAACCGCCTGAGTACTCCTCAGCCAACTCTTCGAACTTGTTGGCGAGAACAGCATGAGAGCTCGTCTCCGAGGCGGCGTAACCAAGATTGATAGTGACGTCGTCGGCGTGCGCAATCTGTCCGGAAAGCACCAACGCTGAGAGTGTTGCAATTGCAAAGGTGCTGTTTTTCATCTGTAGGTCCCCGATATGTCTTTGAGGCTCACCCCGGGGGTGAGCTTGCCACAAAAATCTACTCAAATATAATATCAATTGGGTCTCTATTGATAATGGAACGGCATCATTGAAATTCGGCCTCCGCCACATCCGATACTTTGTTGCAGTTGCCGAAGAAGTTCACTTCCGCCGCGCCGCCGCCCGATTAGGCGTGGCGCAACCCGCTCTAAGTCGGGCGATTCGGCATCTCGAGGCAGAGATCGGCGTCAAGCTCTTTGACAGGTCCGACAAACAAGTGGCCCTGACCACCGCAGGCGCAGATTTTCTACAGAGTTCGAAAATCATCCTGAGCGGCGTCGAACACGCGGTGGCGAATGTTCGACTGGTGGCCGACGGCAAGATTGGAACGCTGCGCATCGGCTACACCGATATTGCGATTGCAGGGCACCTGCCAAGGCTGCTTCAGGCGTTTCAGGTAATCGAGCCCAGGGTTATCGTCAAACCCCATCACGGGGTGACAACCGAGCAACTCGATAAACTCGAAGCCGGCCTCCTTGACATTGGATTTGTAACCGGGCCAATCAACCTCCAGGGGTATGATCAGGTACCCATTCAATCAGATCGGTTTGTTTGTATCGTTCATGACAATCATCGGTTCGCCCGGGCCCGCTCGGTCCGTCTGCGCGACCTGGCAGAGGAAGACTTTGTTCATGGCCCGCTCCATGAGTGGGAACACTTTTACTCTCTGCTGATCCCGCTTTGCCGACAAGCCGGGTTCACACCCCGAATAGTCCAGGAAGCATTCAACAGCGCAGGCATATTGGGTCTAGTGGCCAGTGGAATGGGTATTACCGTACTGACGGAAAGCACCAACCCGGCGCTTCCCGCCGGTCTGCGGCAAATCCCGATCAAGGATGTCACAGAACAGGTGCATACAGTCGCGCTCTGGAGAAACGATCGGAGCACCGGATCTTGCGAACGTTTCACAAACTTCCTTGTAGATAGAAAGCTGTCTCAGCGCGTCTGAACCCTTGCTGCTGATAAGGCGAGCCATCAAAAGCGCCGATTTTTCTAGTGTCTCTGCACAGTGATTTTGACGTTTTGCTGTAGGTTTTTCATCGCAGAA
>NZ_CFHWAF010000191.1:0-6842 GCF_984452065.1 Hoeflea sp.
GGACGATCATGTTGAAATTCAGAGATGAATGGGCCAGGCGATTTTGCCCTCTGACTGTGTTGGCTCGCGCTTGTGGTGGGATAACACCACGGCGCGCAACCCGCCTTGTCAGCGACCAAAATCGTCGCGGTCAAATGCTTCAATCTAATCACAACTCGCTCTAGGAACCGCTCATGACTTCCGCGATGACCGAAACCGGCGTCTGCAACATGGCGCTCGATATCCTGCATGAAGGGCCGATCAGCTCCATCGGGGATGACGAGCCGAATGCGCGGCGTTTCAAGCGTAATTTCGATGCGCTGCGCGACGCGTTCCTCGCCGCCCATCCGTGGAACTTCGCAGTGAGCCGGGCAATTCTTGCCGCCAGCGCCGAGACGCCGTTTTTCGGCTGGGATTACAAGTACCTGCTGCCCGGTGACTGTCTGAGGCTCCTGCCGTTGAAGGACGGGGGCCGTTTCGACGGGCCGAACATCGCGCATGAGATCGAGGGCGGCTACATCCTGACCGACGCCAAGGCACCGCTGAAGATCCGCTATGTGCGGCGGGTCGCGGCGCTGGGGCTCTGGTCGCCATTGGCGGTGAAGGCCTTTGCATCGTTCCTTGCCGCCAACATGGCCCATGCGGTGACCGGCAAGGCGAGCTATGCGCGCTTCGCCGCCGGTCGTTTCGACGACGAGTTGAAGCGGGCGCGGCGTATCGACGGCATGCAGGGCTCGCTCGAACGCGCCGACACCAGCGACGTGATCGCGGTGAGGGGATAGCATGACGGTCTATCCGATCCAGGCGACCTTCACGCGCGGCGAGCTGGCGCCGGAACTGCACGGGCGCGTCGATATCGACCACTACCGCATGGGGCTGGCGACGTGCGAGAACTTCTATGTCCTCAAGCAGGGCGGCATCCGCCGCCGCTCGGGCACGGTCTTCGTGGCGGAAGTCAAGAACAGCGGTGACGCGTGCCGGCTCTTTCCCTTCACCTTCAACGAGAGCCAGGCCTATGCGGTTGAGCATGGCGACCGTTACTGCCGGTTCTTTGCGCTGGGCGGGCAGGTCCACAACGGCGGATCGCCCTATGAGATCGCCTCGCCATTCGCGCTGAGCGATCTCGATGCGATCGACTATACGCAGAGCGCTGACGTGCTCTACATGACGCACGGTTCCTACGCGCCGCGCGAATTGCGGCGCTCGGCCGAAACCAGCTGGTCCTTCACCCAGTTCGGTTTTCAGGACGGGCCGTATCTTGAGGAGAACACCACGTCGACGACGCTGACGCCTGCCGACACGGGCCATATCACGCCGCTAATGACCGGCAACACGGCACCGGGCGGGACCGTGAGCATGAGCAACGGGGCGGCCAACGCCTATGCGATGTTCAACCGGGTGAAGCTCAATCAGATCGTCATGTCAGCCGGTTCCACCGGATACCTTCAATATCGTTTTCCCGGCGGTGAGCGGAAGGTGGCGGATGCCTATTGGCTGACCGCGGCGAACAACGCGGCGCAAAACGGAGACTACGTCACTCAGTGGGAGTTTCAGGGCTCGAACGACGGCAGCAACTGGATCACGCTTGACAGCCGAGAAGGGGAATCCGGGTGGTCCGGAACCGAAACGCGGTTCTTCGAGTTCGAGAACGGCACGGCCTATGAATATTACCGCCTGAACTTCTCGGGCGGCGGCGGGGCGGACGCTCTGAACTCGGTCATGGCCGAACTGGCCATTCACCAGAAGGCCAGCGACCAGACGCCCTTCACTCTGACGGCGTCTTCAACTGTGGGAATAAACGGAGACACGGGCTTCCAGCCGAACGATGTCGGCCGTCACATCCGTCTGCTGGCCAGTGACGGGCGATGGCGTTGGGCCGAGATCACCGGGCGGACTTCGTCAACGGTCGTCAAGATCCGGTTACATGGACACGCATTGCCGGACACATCGCCGATCGTCATATGGGCGCTGGGGGCCTGGTCCGATCAGAGCGGCTGGCCGCACACCGTGGGCTTTTATCAGGAACGTCTTGCTTTCGGCCGGACCGCGGCGCAGCCGCGAACCGTCTGGCTGTCGAAGTCTTTGCAGTTCAGCAATTTCGGGGAAAGCGAACCGGTTGTCGCCTCGGACGGCATGTCGATCACCATGACCGGCGGGCATCTGAATGCGATCTCGTTTATCAGCGAGGCCAGCGATCTGGTGATCGGGACGAGCGGCTCGATGCGCACGCTGGGACCGGCCTCGAACGCGGAAGCCTTTTCCTCGACCAATATCCAGCAGAGGCAACAGACCACGACCGGGGCGGCGCAGGTGCGTCCCGTAACCGTGGGAAACACAATCATCTATGGCGGCTTCCACAGGTCTGCGCTGCACGAGTTTTCCTATTCGTTCGATGTCAACGGCTATCTGTCGCCGGAACTCACCGTGCTTTCCTCGCACGCGTTCAAGGCGGGCATCAAATTCCTGACCTATCAGGAATTTCCGGACGGCATTATCTGGTGTGGCCTCGATGACGGCTCCCTGACGGCCACGACCTATGACAAGGCCCAGAAGGTCGTCGGCGCCTCGCGGCACAGGATCGCCGGCGGTCAAAGCGAAGCATACGGCACGGTCGAGAGCGCCTGTGTCGTGCCGGTCGAGGGCGGCGACCGGCTCTGGGTGATCGTCCGCCGCATCATCAATGGGCAGACCCGCCGCTATGTCGAATATCTGGAGATGCCCTTTGAGGGGGCGGCGGTGGCGAACGGTGTCTTTCTCGACAGCGCCGTAATCGTCGAAAGCGGCAGCCCTTTGACCAGCATCACCGGGGCCGGACATCTGGAGGGCGAGACGGTCGGCGTCTTTGCCGACGGTGTCGATATCGGCGACGCAGTTGTGAGCAATGGCGCATTTACCCTGCCGGGCGGTATCGCGGCGTCGAGAATTACCTGTGGACTGCGCTATGAGAGCCGCGCCGAGACCTTGCGCATGGCGCAGACCGGCAACCGGGACGGCGCATCGATCGGCCGCCGCGCCCGCCTTGCTTCCGTTGCGCTCGATCTCATGGAGACCGGCTACATCAAGGCGGGATCCAAGGCCCGGCAGTTCGATTACCTGTTCCGGCAGACGGGTGAGACGCTTGGCAGCGAGCGGCAGCTCTACACCGGTTTCAAGAGCCTGTCGTCGGAAGACAACTGGTCGAATGGCGGCGTTGTCGTGCTGCGTTCGGACAGGGCCTATCCGGCCACCATCAGAAGCATTGTCGCATCAGTCGAAGGAGAACCCTGATATGTGTTCACCCCTTATCGGAGGCATCGTCTCGGGCATCGGAAGCCTGATGAGCTCAAGGAGCAATGCGGCGGCGGCGCGCGCGCAGGCCCGTTTTCACGACCGCCAGGCGGCGATGGAGCGTCAGCGCGGCGCATTCGAGGGCGCACGGGCAATGGACAAGGCGCGCCGGCTTCGCGGCCGGCAGGTGGCGAATTTCGCCGCCTCCGGCGTGCAGCTTTCGGGCAGCCCCGGCTCGGTGATCGACGACAGCGCCGCGGAAGCCGCGCTGGATGTTCAGGCGATCCGCTACGGCGCAGAGGCGCGGGCATCGAACGAGCAGTTCCAGGCACAGCAAAGCCGCAAAAAAGCCCGCTCGATCATGTCGGCGGCGCCGATCGGCTTTCTGACTCCGGTGATCGCAGGTGCCGGAAAGCTTTTGTCAGGAATCAAATAAACATGGCACGCATACCGATCTATACGGCGCAGCGTTCGCTCGATACGGATCGCGGCGGGATGCCGCGCGTCCAGGCCAATGACCATCGCGGCGGCGCGCTGCAGGGGCTGGGGCGGTCGATTGCATCACTGCCGTTCGGAGCCGGGCAGCGGGCTTCCGACGAGAACCAACCGCAGCTAAGGCAGCAACAAAGACGGCAGGCGCAACAAAATTTCGGAAAAGTGCGCGCGGTGGCCGATACGCAAACCGCCTTGAAGCAGGGTTTTGTGAAGCACCTGGAAGCCATCACACCCGACGGCGCGGGTTTTTACGACACCTACAAAAGAGAGGTCGTGGAACCGGCGATCGACAAGGCCGTCGCGATGTTCTCGCCGGAGGAGCAACCGGCGGTCAGGGACGTCATTCTGGCGCGGGCCGAGCCGGTGCTGCAAAGAGCGGCGGAAACGGAGCGTGAGCAATCGGCAGGCTTCTACGAAGCCGAAACGGATCGTCTGGCGGCCGGCATTCTGGACGATGTCGATCCGTCCCCGCAGAGTTTCACCGACGCCCGGGAACGGCTTGGCGAACTGATCAACCTGTCTGTTTTGCCGAAAGAGCGCGCGCGGCAAAAGGCGGCCGAGTTTGACAGGGAACTGGCGTGGACCGCCGCATCGCGGATTGCGGGCAACGAACCGGAACAGCTTCTGGACGGGATGCTGGGCTTTCAATCGCCTGCGGGCGGCGGGGAGGGCGGTTCCACGGCTCTTACGAAGTCCGGCGATGTCGCCCGGTCCTTGACCGGCGGCGATGAAGAT
The DNA here is from genome assembly GCF_984452065.1 of Hoeflea sp. NCBI lineage: Bacteria > Pseudomonadati > Pseudomonadota > Alphaproteobacteria > Hyphomicrobiales > Rhizobiaceae > Hoeflea > Hoeflea sp. The sequence goes on from NZ_CFHWAF010000191.1 coordinate 4,477, forward strand.
GCCGCACGGATCGTCGAGCGTTTCATGATGAAGGCGTTCGGACAGTCACGGTCCGCCGGAGAGGCGGGCGAGGCGGCGGTGACGACGGCGGCATTTCTTGCTCCGGGCCGCCCCTATCAGTTGGGCGACTGGGCAACGGCGACGACCAAGCCCCGGCGCGGCGATCTTGTTTTGCTGCCTGATGGCGGCATCGGCCTCTTCGACCGGGCCGCCGATGGCGGCCGCTCGCTTGTCCTGATCGCGAACCGGGGCGGCGTACCGGCGCTCGAGTCGTACGACCGGCAGGCGCTCGAGTTTCGCCGCGTGTCCAAAATCCCGCCTGAAGACTTTGCCCGCATGGCCGAGACAAGCCGCATGGCGTTTGGCCTGAACGAGGCAATGACGGTGACCGAACCCGATCCGAGATTTCTTGGCCTCTCGTTTGCCGACCGGCTGGCCCTCATCGCCGAGGTAGCGTGGCTTACGCGCGAGCCGCTTCCCTCCGACTCCGGTTTTGATGCCCCTCAGCTGGTTGAGGACGAAGCGGATGATGGCTGGGTTGTCCTGGACGATGGCAGACGCATTCGGAGGATCCGCTAGTGCCTGCATTCGAGATCGAAACGCCGGGCGGGACATTCGAGGTCGAAGCACCGGATCAGGCAAAAGCTCTCGATGCGCTTCGCAGTTATGAGCAGTCTTCGAATGGACATACGGGTTTCATTTTGCCCCTGCATCGGGACAGACAGGGGGACTTGTCCTTGGCTACGCCGCGCCTGCTGTCGGACATCTGGACCGGGGCCAAGGACGCCATAACCCTTCCGGGCGATGTCGCGCGAGGGCGCTATAACCTGCCTTTGTTGGACCAACCGGGTGTTAGGGAAGACGACGCCGGCAACGTCTCCCAGCATGGAAGGCCTGTCGGCAATCGCATCCTGAACGAGCGGAGCTATCTGGATCGTGCCCTTGGTCTCGGCGGCTTCGCGGTCGGCACCGGCACGGCGTTCACGGCGACGGGCGGTGCCAGGCACGCTTTGGACCCATCGGTGCTGAGGTCTGGCGGCGGTGGGCGGCGTATTCCTTTCCACCGAAGATCGACCTCCACGTTAAAGGAGTTTGCTGACGAAATAGCAACGGTTCTTGAAACCGGAGTTCCTTCTAAGGGCAGACTGTTTCGAGAGGACCTCGGAGAAATCACCATTTATTTGGGCGTGCCGGGCAATCCTGCGAAAGAGTATCAGGGTGGATGGGGGCTAAAGCATATTCAAGAAAAACGAACGGCTGAAGGTCTCGATGGCACAGCTTTTGTCAGAGAATTGCTTCCACGAATACTTGCCAATGGAAAGCTTAGATTTGACACAACTTCCAGGGGCAGACGGAACGCCGTATTAGATCTCGGCGATTATCAAGCGAACCTGAGGCTGGAGCGTCATGGGCGCCGGGAGACATGGCTTCTAACCGGCTTTAAGAAAGTAAATGCACCCCGGTGAATGCCAGATGCATTAACACCTGACAATCTACGCACTCCAGAACCCCCCATATGGGATAACTGCAGTGGGAGCGGGGATATTTCTAATGTAGCAGTTTGGCACTCAACTAGAAATGCCATTTTCAAAAAAAGTGAACCCTGGGGTGGACGGCCACCCACCAGCAGAACCGGTTTCCTGCTCATCGCCATCCACATACCCATAATCCGGTCACGTATGAAGATAGCTGTATGCCGACAAATTTGAGCCAGAGCCAAAGTGAAGATAGTGCCTTTTGGGCCCATATTCCATACCAATTAAAGTAGCCCCGATGCATCACAGGAATAGCCATTCCCTGTGGGCTACGCACCCTGACCCCCCGGTGTAGGATGCCAGAGTGGGAGCGGGGCTTGGTGCAACTTAACAGCGAAACCATCGATAAGAAAGGCAATTTTGGAGAACGGATGCGCGAAACGATGAGCGAGGTCCGACCCGCGATAAGGGAAAGCGGTCAGGTGAACATCCTGCTGTTCAATCCTTGTTGCCAGTAGCCCCGGTGAACCGCAGGAGTTTTATGCCCCTGCGGCCTACGCACAAAAGCTTCCTTTCTTCAGGAAGGCAGATGTGGGAGCGGGAAGCGCCGGGATGGTCGGCCTGCCCATCGACAGACCCTGGTGCCTGTCCTCTGCTGCTCCGCTCATACATTTGATCCAGGATACGAGAAGAGCCGTGGCCGAATTGAGCCGGCGAATAAGCAATACGTTCTTGAACGTTATCTGCAAACCCTTGTGACCTTCGGTGACCCGGCCGGCTTCGTTCCCGCGCCGGGCCTACGCATTCACGCCTCCCGGTACTGCGCGTGAGTGGGAGCGAAGGCCGTCAGTCACATAGGCCGCATGGCACAAAAATGCAAGTATAGCGGGT
>NZ_CFHWAF010000192.1:0-6774 GCF_984452065.1 Hoeflea sp.
CGCCGCCCAGCGCTTGAATCGCTGGCAAAGCCTCGCCCATCATTTGCGGTTTGATGGCGATGACCAGGGCTTCGGCGGTGACACCGGATGGCGCCGAGGGATGGTGGCGCAGGCCGCTGGTCTTGATGAAATCTGCCATCGCAGGCTGCGGCGACGGGTCGACGACGACGATTGAGCCGGCGTCAATGCCCGACGCCAGCCAGCCGCGCATCATCGCGCCGCCCATATTGCCGGCGCCGACCAGCACAACGGGACCGGATATCATGTCTGTTCAAGCCTCCTGAGGCGTCAGGCCTCTCCGACGGTCTCGAAGAGGACGGTTTCGGTGGCGCTCTTGGCGTCCATGCCGGACCATATGACGAACTGGAAGGCCTGGAAATAGAGTTCGCACGTTTCCAGCGCACTCGACAGCAGCACTTCAACCTGCTGGTTTGTCGGCTCCGCTCCGCCCGCCAGAAGCAGCGACTGGCGGAAGATGACCACGTCCTCCTGCTGCCAGAAGTCGAAATGGCCCATCAGGATCTGTCCGTTGAGCAGATGAAGCAGCTTGACCACTTCATTGACCCGCTTTTCAGGAACCTTGATATCGAATGCGCAGGCAAGATGAAGGGCCTCGAAATCCTCCATCCACGAAAACGAGACGTGATAATCCGACCAGCGCCCCTGAACGGTCATGGCGATCTCGTCTTCGCCCGCCCGTTCGAACGACCAATCGTTGTTTGCCGCGACATACTCAATCATGTCCACAGGATTGAGTTCGCGTTCATATTCAAATTCCAAAAGGCTCATGCCGCACCTTTTCTCCCGAATTTCGATTCGCTTGAGCACGGCGGCCTCGTGCCGTGCCCTTACCTGAACCCGGATCAACACACATACGCTACTGACTAATGCCGAGCCGCGTCTTTGAAGTACCTGGAACGGCAGTTTGCGGCCCGCCTCGAATCATCATTTAAAATCAGTGTATAACGGCAGAGTCACAGCGCCACCCCCAAATTGGCTGCGCGGTGAAATCGCATGTGGATACGTGGTGAATCAATTCCTCAGGCTGAATGGCTAAAGGATTCAGCGCAAAGGACTTTTGCGGCCTGTTCCGGCAACACGCCGCGGGGCAAAAAATTATTTTGCTTTGCTTGCGGCAGCGCTCTTGCGGCGGGTCGTCTTTGGTTTTGCGCCGCCTTCAAGCTCCGCAACCCGCTTTTCCAGCGCATCGATCCGGGAAAGCAGGGCCTCGTTGTCATCACGCGCGCGGGCGGCCATTTCGCGTGCCGCTTCAAATTCCTCACGCTGGACGACGTCCATCGAATTCAGCACACGCTCCGCCTGGGCCCTCAGGGCCGTCTCGACCTCGTCGCGAACACCCTGCGCGGCGCCCGCGGCATCTGTCATGAGCTTGGCGAAATCATCAAGAATGCGGTTTGGGCCTGTGGTCATTGTCCTGCCTCGCCTCAGTCGTAAAACACCTGCTTGCGTTCAAACATCAGGTAAGCGCTCGGTCAGGCGGATGCAACCCTTGACCACGGGCCAAACCGCCTGCATGGTCCGCCCCACCCGCGAAGACGCTTTGGACGAACCATGGACCCCATTCAGGCGGCGCTGCCGTTTCCGAACATCGACCCGGTGCTGATCTCCATCGGCCCGCTCGCCATCCACTGGTATGGCCTCGCCTATGTCGCCGGCATCCTCATCGGCTGGCGTTATGCCCGCACGCTGGCCGGAACCGAGCGCCTGTGGTTCGACCGCAGCCCGGCCATGTCACAGGCCGACATCGACGATTTCCTGCTGTGGTCGGCGGTCGGCATCGTCCTTGGCGGGCGGCTCGGCTATATCCTGTTCTACGATTTTGCCGCCTTTGCCCATAATCCGCTGCGCATCTTCGAGATCTGGAAAGGCGGCATGTCCTTTCATGGCGGCCTGATCGGAACGATCGTCGCCATGATCATCTTCGCCGGGAGACGGGGTATCCTGGTGTGGAGCCTGTTCGATGTCGTCGCCGCCTCCGCTCCGGTCGGTCTGTTCCTCGGCCGGCTGGCGAACTTCATCAATTCCGAACTCTGGGGCCGTCCGACCGACATGCCCTGGGGCGTTGTCTTTCCGACCGGCGGACCGGAGCCGCGTCATCCGAGCCAACTCTACGAGGCCGTTCTCGAGGGCCCGGTTCTGTTCTTTGCCCTGATGATCCTCATCTTCCGCTTCAAACGCCTCGCCCGTCCCCGCTATATCGGCGGCGCCTTCTTGGCCGGCTACGGCGCAAGCCGCATCCTCATCGAGTTCTTCCGCGAGCCGGATGCGCATATCGGCTACCTGTTCGGCGGCTGGCTGACGATGGGCATGGTCCTGTCCGTTCCCATGGTCGCCATCGGCGTGATCGCAATGGCCTATGCGAAACCGCCGGCGGCAACGGCCGTGGCAACCGACGGCGGCAAGGACAATTGACGACGCCCCTCGCCCGCAAGCTGGCGCGGCTGATTGCAACCACCGGGCCCATCAGCGTCGCGGACTATTTTTCATCCTGCCTGAGCGATCCGGAATACGGTTATTATCGCACCCGCGATCCCTTCGGGACAGCGGGGGACTTCACCACCGCGCCGGAGATCAGCCAGCTCTTCGGCGAAATGATCGGCATTTTCCTTGTCCTGTGCTGGCGTGCGCACGGAAAACCGGACACCGTCCGCCTCATCGAGATCGGGCCGGGGCGCGGAACACTGATGGCGGACGTGCAGCGGACCATCTCAGGCGTTGCCCCTGACCTTGTCTCCAAAGCCAGTGGACACCTTGTCGAAACCAGCCCCCGGCTGAGAGACGTGCAGGGCCGAACACTAAACGGCTCACCGCTGAAAAATGACTGGCACGGCGACATTGACGCTGTACCGGAGGGCTTCTCACTGCTGTTCTGCAACGAGCTCTTCGACGCGATTCCGATCAGGCAGTTCATCAGCACAAGCAATGGGTTAAGAGAGCGCGTTGTCGCCCTTGACGAAGCAGCTAACCTGATCTTTGAAGCCGGCACGGCATCGCTTGCGCCCGGCGATGCCCCGCCCGCGGCAAAGGCTGGCGACATTGTGGAAATCGCGCCGGCGCGCGAAGCCCTCATGAGCCGTATCGCGGCGCGTCTGGCGACCGGCGGCGGCTGTGCCCTGGCGATCGACTACGGGCATGGCGAGGCGGGAATCGGCGACACGCTGCAGGCCGTCCGTGATCACCGCCATGTGGGCGTTCTTGAAGCCCCGGGCGAATCCGACCTGACGAGCCATGTCGATTTCTCGGCGCTCGCGCGGGCCGCCGCCGCGGCGGGCGGCGTCCAGATCTGGCCGCTCCTGACGCAGTCCCGTTTCCTGCTCGGCCTCGGACTGCTCGAGCGCGCCGGAGCGCTCGGCGCCGGCAAAACACCGCAAAGCCAGCGGGAAATCGGCGAAGCGGTCAACCGGTTGGCCGGCGATGGCGAGGGGCAGATGGGCGGTCTTTTCAAGGTCCTGGGCCTGAGCAGTCCGGCCATTGCCGTCGCGCCCTTCGCAGACGCCGCGCCCGATTTGAGCGGCGCTGTTTCACATACACAAAAATCCGGCAATTGACACGGACGCGCACTTTGATCACCATCCCGCCGGATGACAAGCTGAGAGGCCAGCCATGCTCGACCGGGAGCAACCTGAACCGATCACCAGCCATCTGTTGGAAGAAAGCGGTGCCGGGCCGGCAATCCGCCACGGTTTCTTTACCCGCCGGGGCGGCGTTTCCGAAGGCATTTACCGCGGCCTCAATGTCGGCCTCGGTTCGGATGACAACCGCACGCATGTCACGGAAAACAGAAAGCGCGTCACCGACTGGTTCGGCCTCGCCCCGCATCGTCTCGCCACCGCGCATCAGGTCCACTCCTCACAGCCCGTTGTCGTCGACGACAGCTATGATGGCGAAAGGCCTGAGGCCGACGCTGTCGTCACCGCAACGCCGGGCATCGCCGTCGGCGTGCTGACGGCGGACTGTGGCCCGGTGCTTTTTGCCGATCCCGACAAGGCGGTTGTCGCGGCTGCCCATGCCGGATGGCGCGGCGCGCTTGACGGCATTGTCGAAAACACCATTGCGGCCATGGAGCGGCTGGGTGCGCGGCGCGAGCGGATACGCGCCTGTGTCGGGCCCTGCATCAGCGGCGGCAACTACGAGGTCGGACCGGAGTTCGTCGACCGGTTCCGCCAGCGCGACGACGCATTTCATATTTATTTTTCCCCTTCGCCGCATGGCGGGCATAGTCTTTTTGATCTGCAAAAATTTATTCTGGACCGCATCGCCGAGTCGGGTGTAGAGGCCCATCTCAGCGGAGACTGCACCTACGCGGATGAGGAAAGATTCTTTTCCTACCGGCGCACGACACACCGCAGCGAGCCGGACTACGGCCGACAGATTTCAGCAATCAGCATTGTCGATGGAGGATAGATTGGCTCAGCACTTTGACCGGGAAGAATACAGTTGGCGCATGCGCCGCCTCCTCGACGCCATGCAGGACAACAATCTGGACGTCATGCTGCTCTTTGCCCAGGAGAGCATGTACTGGCTGACGGGCTACGACACGTTCGGTTTCTGCTTTTTCCAGACGCTGATCGTCAAATCGGACGGCAGCATGCGGCTGCTGACACGCTCCGCCGACCTGCGCCAGGCCCGCCACACATCGATTATCGAGGACATTTCCATCTGGACCGACCGTGCCAATGCCGACCCGACGATGGAGCTGAAGAACCTTTTGAACGACCTTGATCTCCTGGGCTCGCGTATCGGCATCGAATACGACACCCACGGCCTGACCGGGGCCAATTGCCGCAAGCTCGACGATCAATTGCAGTCCTTCGGCGATCTGGTCGATGCGTCCGGCCTGGTCTCGGGCCTCAGGCTGATCAAGAGCCCGGCGGAAATCGACCACATCAAGACGGCCGCGGGCCTTGCCGACGCGGCGCTCGATGCCGCCCTGCCGCTGGTCAAACCCGGCGGCAGCGAAGCAGACATCCTCGCCGCCATGCAGGGCGCTGTCTTTGCCGGCGGCGGCGACTATCCCGGCAACGAATTCATCATCGGCTCCGGGCGGGATGCGTTGCTTTGCCGCTACAAATCCGGCCGGCGGGTGCTTGATGAGAGCGACCAGCTCACCCTCGAATGGGCCGGCGTCTATGCCCGCTACCATGCCGCCATGATGCGCACGATCGTGGTCGGCAAACCGAGCGAGCGCCAGCTCGAACTCTACGATGTCTGCCGCGAGGCACTTGAGGAAATCGAGCAGGTTCTTCGCCCGGGCCACAATTTCGGCGATGTTTTCTCTACCCATGCAAAGGTCATGGAAGAGCGCGGGCTGACGCGGCACCGGCTCAATGCATGCGGCTATTCGCTCGGCGCGCGGTTCACACCAAGCTGGATGGAACGGGAAATGTTCTATTCGGGCAATGAACAAAACATCCGGGCGGATATGTCATTGTTTGTCCATATGATTATTATGGATTCGGAGTCCGGGACCGCCATGACGCTCGGACATACCTATCTGACGACCGACGAAGATCCGACGCCCCTTTCGGCCCACAATCTGGATCTGATCGTCCGGTAGGGTTGATGTGTTTGGAGAGGGTGTAGCGTGCGTAGAAAGCCCGTTGTTGCAATTGTGATGACCGCCGCGACGCTTGCGCTCGCCGGCTGCAACAGCGCCCGGCTGACGGACAGTTCCTGGCTGGTCCCGAAAGCCGATGTCGGCAGGGACGATCAGCAGACACCGGTGAATCCGGATGATCCGGCACTGCCGGTTGACCAGCTCGCCTCGGATCAGCCGGCAATCCCGTCCAACCAGACGACGGCCAGCACACCGGCCAACATTGCGAGCATTGCACCAAGCAGCGCCTCGACAATCAGCTTCACACCGGTGATCGGAGCCCCGGTCAATGCCGTGCGCCCGCTGTCTCGTCAGCTTGGCTCCGAAGCGCGGGCACGCGGCCTCATGATCGTCAATTCCAGCGACGGCGGCAGCAATCACATTCTCAAAGGCTATTTTTCCGCATTCGCCGATGGCGACAAGACGACCGTTGCCTTCGTATGGGACATTCTCGACGCTTCGGGAACACGCCTGCACCGCATCCGCGGACAGGAGGTGGCACAGGGAACGGCGGCCGACCCCTGGGACGTCGTTCAGGATGCCACGATGGAAGCGATCGCCGCGCGCACCATATCCGAATATATAAGCTGGAGCGTGCAAGCCCCCTCCGGCGGCTGATTCCTGGGTAAAATCGCATATTGAGACATCGGGCCCTTGCAATCGCCCCAAAGGCCGCTAAAACGCCGGCCAACGGGGTACCAGCACAGGCAGCGCGCCATGAAACTCTTTTCAGGCAATTCGAACAGGGTCCTCGCCGAATCCATCTGCAATTATCTCAATATCCCCCTCGGAAACGCGATTGTCCGCCGCTTTGCCGATCAGGAGATTTTTGTCGAGATAAAGGAGAACGTGCGCGGCGAAGACGTCTTCATCATTCAGTCGACCGCCTACCCGGCCAATGACCACCTGATGGAACTGCTGATCATGATCGATGCCGCCCGGCGCGCATCGGCGCGGCGCATCACGGCGGTCCTGCCCTATTTCGGCTATGCGCGCCAGGACCGCAAACCCGGGCCGCGCACCCCCATATCGGCAAAGCTCGTCGCCAACCTGATCACCGAGGCCGGCGCCAACCGCGTCCTGACCCTCGACCTGCATGCCGGTCAGATCCAGGGGTTCTTCGATATTCCGACCGACAACCTTTTTGCCGTGCCGAT
>NZ_CFHWAF010000193.1:0-6757 GCF_984452065.1 Hoeflea sp.
ATCAAAGCCAGGCTTTGGGACAGAGATATCTCGAACCGCGGGCCAAGGAAAAAAGCGATGATGAAGATCACGACCGAATAGCCATAGCTGGTCATAAGATAGCCGATGCCTGCAAAGACCAGCATGACGGCGACGCCAAAGAGCCCTCCGGTCGCCATTGAAACGCCGACGATGCACAAGAGCAGGGCCGAGGGGAAAATGATGGATTCCGGTGCCGAGACAACCTTGACCCAGAACCGCAGACCGGCCTGCCCGACCCACAGGTTCAGGACGTTGGCCATAATCATCGCGCCGAACAGACCGTAGATCAGACGTCCTTGATCCTGGAACAAGAGCGGCCCGGGCTGGATGCCGTGGATCATGAAGGCACTGATGATCAGCGCCGCCCCGACGCTGCCCGGAATACCGAGCGTCAACAAGGGGATCAGGTTCGATCCAACCACGGCCGAATTGGCAGATTCTGCGGCCGCAATGCCCTGAAGGTTGCCCTTGCCAAACGTCTCGGGCTCTTTCGAGGTGCTTTTCGCCGTCGCATAGGACATGAATGCAGCGGCGGTCGAGCCGATGCCCGGCAACGCGCCCAGAATGGTGCCAATCACTGCGCCGCGCAGCATGGTAAAGCGGCAGGTCCAGTATTCGGCCCATGTGACGCGCCGGTCATTCGGATCGCCCGTATCCTTGACTTCGATTGCACCTTTCATCTCGCCCTGTATCTGCGACAACCGCCGCAGGATTTCCGATATGGCCAGCATACCGATCGCGACCGAGGCCAGTGGAAGGCCATCGAACAGGTCCCACATGCCAAATAGCAGGCGTGGGGTATAGTTTTCGGGATCGCTGCCGATCATCGCGCAGAGCAACCCCAGTGCCGCCGCGATTATCCCCTTGATCAGGGAATTTCCGATCAGGCCGGACAGAACGGCGAATGCAAAAATCATCAGGGCAAAGACCTCGACCGGTCCCATGCGCAGCGCAAGGACGGCCAGAGGCGCGGAGACGGTGATCAGAACGATGTCGCTGAACGTGTCGCCCGTTACCGACGAAAACAGCGCCATTTTGGTGGCTTTGAGCGGTTTGCCGTCGCGCGCCAGCGGATAGCCGTCCATCGCGGTGGCGGCCGCGTCCGGGGTGCCGGGCGTGTTCATCAGAACCGCAGGGACGGCACCTCCAACCAGCCCGCCCTTGTTGACGCCAACCAGAAAGGCAATTGCGGGCAACGGGTCCAGGCCAAAGGTAAAAGGAATGGCAATCGCCATGGCCATAACCGGCCCGATCCCGGGAACGGCCCCCACGAACTGCCCGACAACGACGCCGAACAGCACGAAGGCAAGGTTCCACAGGGTAAAGGCATCGCCAAATCCCGCAAGTATTGTCCCCAGATCAACCATCTTTCGCCCCCTTACGGCAAAGCCCGTTCCAGAATTTTCGCGACAAGCAGCCAGATGCCCGCAGGCAACACGACGACCCCCAGAAACAGCCAGAACGGACGGCGTTCCCCGATCAGCACCATGATCGCCAGCGCCAGAACAGGCGCTGCGTAGACAAAGCCGACATAGGACATCACAAAGAGGCCAACCGCGAGCAATGCAAAATACAGCCCGGCGAACAGAAACTCGCGCCGCGGCTGAACCCGGTGTTTTGTCGGCTTCAGCATCAGCAAAGCGCCACAAATCGTTAGAATGATGGATACTGCGTTCGGAATGGTCGACGGCAGAACCCACCCGCCATCGACCGTTTCGACATAGGTTGGAATGATCACGAAGTAGAGCAGCAACCCGAAGAGCAGAAAAAACCCGCCCGTTGCGCAATCCGCTGAATGTATCATGACTATTCCCTCCCAAAGCAAACCCGCCGGACGAAACCGGCGGGCATGTTTTTCTTATTCGCCAAACAGGACTTTGGCGTTCTCGATACCGTCAACCATCATCTGCTTGGTGCCGTCGGGGCCCAGATTCAGTGTCTCGGATGTGGCGGCATTGCGGACGACCTCGGCAACCTCTTGCGAGGCAATCGCGTTCTCAAGCGCTGCGGTCAGTGCGGACACTGCTTCGGGATCGGTGCCAGCCGTTGTCGCAAAGTAGAAGAACGGGTCGACGTAAGCGTTAAATCCGGATTCGCGGACCGTCGGTGTATCGGGCGCATATGTATGACGGGCATCATTAGCGCTGGCGATCATCTTGAAATCGCCGGATTCAAGATATTTCAGATGTGTCCCCGCAGAGAAACCTGCCAGAACCTGACCACCCAGCAGCAGTTTCTGAGTTTCAGCCTCGCCTTTGGTCGACACGAAACGGAAGCCGGCGTTCGATTCGCGATCAACCACCTCCATTAACAGTTTCTGCGGCGGCGCGCCAAAGCCGATGGCAAGACCATCATTGGCCTTCGAGTATTCGATCATTTCTTCAAGCGTATTAAACGGCGCATCCGTACGGGCGATCAGTGCCAGCTGGGCACGGGACACAGTGCCCAGATAGTCAAAGCTGTCGATATCGAACGGCAATTCGTCCGCGCGTTTCACAAGGTTGATGAGGATCGGCATGTTTACACCCATGCCGATGACATTGCCCCGGGGCGGCATTTTCGAGATGCCGGTGAACATGGCAACGCCGCCACCGCCAGTTTTGTTTTCGGCGATGATGTTCCAGCCGGTCTGCTCTTTCATCACTTTGGCGATCACGCGACCCATCGTGTCGGTCGAGCCACCAGCGCCAAAGCCGATTTGCAGCTTCAGCGTGCCTTGTGGCTTCCAGTCCTCGGCCTGAGCCGCACCTGCCAGCGCCATTACGACACCGGCGACGATGGCTGTGAGTTTGGATTTCAATTTCATGTTGCTACCTCCTTGGGGTGTTTTGCAAAAACTGTCGGTGATGGGTTCGAGCGGTGGTTTTGCGTCTCGGCAACGGCCTCGGCAGCTGCGCGTTGGGTTCGACTGCACATATCCAGAAACTGAAGCTGTTCGTGATGGGACAATGCGGCGTCGATTGCCGTTGTCAGCCGGACAACGTCGGGAAACAACTCTTGGTGTTTTGCACGCCCTCGCTCTGTCAAAAAGAAGAGCCGGGCGCGGCGATCTGTCGGGGAGGGCAGCGTGCCAATCAGCCCCTTATCCGCCAAGCCTTTCAGGCAACGACTGACCTGTGCCTGTTCCATGCGTGTAAAGTCGACCAGTTGCCGCTGCGTCGCAGAGTCAACCAGCGACAGCCCCATAAGAATACGCCATGAGACAAGGCCGATATTTTTATCTCGGGACACAAGGGATGCCGCGAGCGATTTCAGCGTCCGGGACAGCCGATATCCCGCGACGGCCAAAAGGCTTAGCCCTTCCGGCACATTCCCGAGTTCGACACCCTTCAGACGACCATTTGCGCCCATAGACGATTCCTCCCAATTTGTTTTGTTAATCAAATCTTGTTTTATATGCAAGACATATTTATGACTTGTCATAGACAGGGCGTGCTCGTTACGGCTGCGGCGAGCCGAAATTCGCTATCCGACGCGGCAAAGCAGGAGGAAACGAGATGACATTCAGAAACGTTTTGGTCGCCTATAATGGCGGAGACGGGTCCAAAATGGCGGCAGAGTTCGCGATCAGGCTGGCCAATCAGCACAATGCGCATCTGACAGGGATTCTGGCCCATGGTGCCTCGCAGTTCACGCAGAAGATACCTGCGTGGTTGACGCGTTCACTGAAGACTTCTCTGACCGACATCATGGACGAGAGAATCGGCACGATCACCCAGTCTTTTCGCGATCAAACTCAGGGCCGTATCGAGGACGACCGGCTGCATTGGCTGGATGTACGCGACGAGCCGGATCAGGCGGTTGCGTGTTTCGCGCGGTTGTATGACCTGACCATTGTCGGACAGTACGAAAACCTGCTGGGCGCGGATGAACTTGTCCTGCATCCGGACCGGATTGCCTATGCCAGCGGTCGGCCCACCCTGCTGATCCCCCGGAACATGACCACGGATAGCGCGAACACCGAAACCGCCGTGGTCGCGTGGGACGGAGGCCGCCGGGCGGAGCGCGCATTCTTTGATGCAATACCGATCCTGACTAGGCGCAAACGCGTTATCCTCGCCACCGTTGATCAAGGGCGCGACCGGGAAAAGGTGATGAGCCCGTCGGACCTTGTGCGCGTTCTTGGCCGTCGCGATCTGGTGCTGGAGCATCGAAACCTGAAACCCCAAGGTTCGACTGCGGCAACTTTGCTGAACCTTTGCAAGGAAGAAAACGCCTCGCCCCTGATCATGGGCGCATACGAACATTCCCGCTGGTCCGAGGATCTGATGGGCGGCGTCACGCAGGAGATGACGCAAACCTTGAACGTACCGATCCTGATGTCGCATTGAAACGGAACACAATGCCCAAAAAGATACTCTTCATCATGTGCGACCAACTCAGATACGATTATCTGGGTTGCTCGGGCCATCCCAGCATTCGCACCCCGAATATTGATGCTCTGGCCGCGCGTGGCGTACGGTTCGACCGGACATATGTGCAATCGACGATTTGTGGCCCCAGCCGGATGAGCTTTTACACAGGTCGGTATGTCCGCTCGCACGGGTCATACTGGAACGAACACCCATTGCGCGTCGGCGAGATGACGCTTGGCGACCATCTGCGGCCGCTGGACGTTCGGACGGTGCTGTGTGGCAAGACCCACATGACCGCAGATATCGAAGGGATGGCCCGCCTTGGCATTGACGCCTCGACCGGCATCGGGGCGCTGGTGGCCGAATGCGGGTTTGAAATCTGGGATCGCAATGATGGTGTCGTTCCGGATGGGGCGAAAAAGCAGCCAACGCATTACAACAAGCACCTCAGCGCGCTTGGTTATGGCGGCCCCAACCCCTGGCACCAATGGGCCAATTCCGGCCGGGGCGATGATGGCGAGATACTGTCCGGCTGGCTTCTGAAACATGCCTCAGAACCCGCCGCCGTGGCCGAAGAAGAGTCGGAAACGCCCTACACGACGACCCGCGCCATCCAGTTCATGGAGCAGGCGAAAGACCAGAACTGGTGCCTGCATCTGAGCTTCATCAAACCCCATTGGCCCTATATCGTTCCGGCGCCCTATCACGACATGTATGGCCCGGATGACGTTCTGCCGGTGAACCGCAGCGAGACCGAACGCACCGACCCACACCCCCTGCTGGCCGGGTATTTCGGCCACCGCTACAGCCACGCCTTCAGCCGTGATGATGTTCGCGAAACCGTAATCCCGGCCTATATGGGCCTGATCACCCAGATCGACGATCAGATCGGGCGGCTGATGCGTTATCTGGAAGACAGCGACCAGATGCAGGATACGCTGATCGTGTTCACTTCGGATCATGGCGATTATCTGGGCGACCACTGGCTGGGCGAGAAAGAGCTTTTCCACGACGCCTCGTCGCGCATTCCGCTCATCGTAGTGGAACCGTCGCCCGACGCGGACGCTACGCGCGGAACCGTCAACGGATCACTGACCGAAGCGATCGACCTTGCGCCAACCTTTGTCGAATATTTTGGCGGCAAAGTGCCGGATCATATCCTTGAGGGGCAATCCCTGTTGCCGGGTTTGCGCGGTCGCGACCAGGAAGATCGCGCATTCGTCATATCCGAGTATGACTATTCAGCCCGGCCGCATCTGCGCCATCTCAATGACGATCCCAAGATTTGCGCGTTGACGATGATCTTTGACGGTCGCTGGAAAATGATCTGGGTCGAAGACTACAGGCCCATGCTCTATGATCTGGAAACCGACCCGCAGGAACTGGCCGATCTGGGCGACAACCCGGAACACGCGGACCAGATATTCCGGCTGCGCGAGTCGATGTTCGCATGGTCCCGCAAACAGCATAACCGGGTGGCGATCTCTGACGAGAAGATCAAAACCGCCCTGTGTCGCGACGATGCGGATTACGGCGTCTATCTCGGGTTCTGGGACGAGGACGAGCTTGCGGTCTGGAAGGCCGAGCAAGACAAGTCCTAGGGTCAGGCTATCAAGCGGGATGCTAGATAAATTTCAGAACCTTGGACAACAGCTGAACCCGGTACGACCATGGTTCGGCACGGTCAGCAAAGGGACAGTACGCGACGACGCGATGGCCGGTCTGACCAATGCCGCGATCGTTTTGCCGCAAGGGGTCGCCTTTGCCATCATCGCCGGTTTGCCGCCTGAATACGGCCTGTTTACGGCGATGGTGGTCACGGTCGTTGCCGGGTTCTGGGGATCGTCCATGGTGGTAGAGCAGCAGATAGCAGTAGCAGCGATAGTATCCGTGGAAGAAGCGACCTTCCTGATGACCGTGCAGCGGATCATCCGTGGCATCCGGATCGAGAACGATCTCAACGGGCGGTTCGTCATGGGCTTCCAGGAACAGATCCACAAACAGCCTTTCAATGGCACCGCCGTCATGACCGATCCTGTGATAGCGCGTCGGCGCGCCGAGCGGCGCATGCTCCAGCCGGTTCAGGGTCGACTTGCCGGCAAGGGCAGCGCAGTCCGAGCGCTTCGGCGTCAGACGTTCCGACAACAGGCTCAACACCGGATCATGACGCAGCGTGTCGTGATCATCCACGTCCTCATATCCCAGAGCGATCGCCGTCACCCGTTGTGCCACCAATGTGCGAACACTGTGAACCCTGCAATCGGGGTTGCGCTGATCGACAAAGCAAGCCGCGATCCTGTCGAATAGTCCGATGGCTTTGTCGGTCTCGCGCAGCAACAACGCCCCGGTGTCACAGGTGATTGCGCCACCGTCGAAAGCGG
>NZ_CFHWAF010000194.1:0-6669 GCF_984452065.1 Hoeflea sp.
CCAGGACCTTGCGGATCATCGCCTCGGCTTCGTTGAGCCGGGTCAGGTCGATGGTTGTCGTGACAACGACTTCCTCGCCCTTGTACTCGGCGAGGCGGCCATAGGCGGAGGCGGGAAATTCTTCCCCCTCCTTGTTGATCAAAGTGAGCTTGTAGCCGTCGACATGGCCGTCGGCGAGGAGGGTGGTGATGTAATCGGCGCGATCGTCGATGCTGACATAATATTCGGTGGCGGCCTTGACCTTGCCGAACAGATCGGCGGCGGCCGGATTGCGGTAGAGAATGCGGCCATCGCCCACGCGGGCCATGACAACCGGTGCGGGGCTTGCCTCAAGCACCTGGCGGATCAGCAAGTCGCCGTCCCGTTCGGCCGCCTCCGCGAGTTTGCGTTCCGTCACATCGGTGCGCGTTACGACGAAACCGCCGAGCTTGGTCGGGTGCACGGAGACGAGGTAGCAGGTGCCGTCCGTGTGTTTGAGTTCGTAGTCCTGAATATATTCGATGCCGTTATCGAGACGCTGCGATACCCACTCGTCCTCCTGTCCGACGGCTTCGGCGTAGATGCCGCGCCGGGCGGTCTCGCGCATCAGGATTTCCCAGTCGAGGCCCGGCTCGAGGATATCGGCCACGGCGTGGTTCATTTCCTTGTAGCGTTCGTTGAACATGACGAGACGGTTGTCCTCGTCATAAAGGGCAAAGCCTTCGGAAAGGGATTCTATGGCGTCACGCAGCATGTCGCGCGCCTTGACCGTATCCTCCTCCAGCTCCGCACGGTCCATGAGATCCTGGATTGCATTGAGAACGATCTGATCGCCGCCGCGCTCGAGCAGAACGGCGCAGCCGCGCACGAGGATCTCCTTGCCGGAGTCGGACTTCGTCTTCACCGGATAGTTTTCGATGGAGCCTTTGCGCTGGAGTTTGCGCAGCATTTCGGCGCTGTCGTCGGCGTTGAAGAAGAACTCCGAGATGGTCCGGTCGTCGAGCGCGTCCGGTTTGACGTTGTAGAGCCGGTTGGAAGCCGGGTTCGAATAGAGAACCTCGCCGGTTTCGATCCGGTTGATCCACATCGGCAACGGAATGTTCTCGACGAGATACTGCATCAGCCCGTGCTTGTCTTTCTGGCCGCTGATGTCGACGCTTATGAAGAGCGTGCCGCCGTCCTGCGCCGGGCAGTGCGACAGGAGGCGCCAGCGGCCGTCTTTCATCCGCGCTTCGAGCAGTGCGCCGCCGTGGCCGCGCCAAAGCGTTGCAATGCGCAGCCTGTCGTCGGCCGTCGCGCCGATCTCGCCATGGTTCACGGTATCGAATTGTTCGAGATATTCGCACAGCACGTCGTCCCGCCCGGCCTTGCCTGAAACAACGCCGGCCAGGGTCTGGAATTCGCCGCTGGCTTCGGCAAGCGTGCCATGGGCGTCGAACCGCACAAAGGCGGCACTATGGTCGATCGTCGCGTGCCTGGACATGGCAAAGTCCTATCTTGCCAGTGTTTCAGTCGGTTTTCAGTTCGCCGGCCGATTGTTTCAATTGTTTCAGCCGATGACAAATCGGGACGCGCGCCGAACTCTAAATCATTGAAACTGCGCATGCTTTGAACGCCCGCAGGTGTCGGGCCCGCAGCAACAAATGAAACACGGAACGGGACAAGCTGAAAACGAAACGAAACCTGCGGCCTCCAAAAAGCGGTCAAACGAACACACGACAGGAACAGTCCGATGACCGCACGTCTTTCCAGTTCCCCGAAGCCCGGAACCAATGCGCCTATCGTGGCGCTGCATTCGTCCGCATCCAGCGGCGCGCAATGGAACAGCCTCAGCGAAGACCTCTCCGGCCGCTTCGACGTCATGGCGCCTGACCTGCCCGGATACGGATCGCCGTCCGTCAGCGATGCGGGTTCGGCGGGAACGGCGCCCATCGCCGAGCGTGTCATTGATGAATTTGAAGCCTTCGGCGTGCCCGTTCACCTTGTCGGTCATTCCTTCGGAGCGACGGTTGCGCTGAAGATCGCGCTGATGCGGCCCGATCTCGTCAGGAGCCTGACGATCTACGAGCCGGCGGCCTTTCATTTCCTCAAATGGGGCGATGAGGAGTGCCGCAGCCACGGCGAAACGATCGCCGCGGTCCGCGATGCGCTGGCGGCCCATACGGCCAGGGGCGCGCCGGAGGCCGGCATGCGGACCTTTATCGATTTCTGGAACGGCAAGGGCGCTTTCGACAGCTTCGGCGAGAACACGCGGCAGAGATTTGCCGCGATGGCCGGATCCATTCTGGACGATTTTGCCTGCGGGTTTTCCGAAAGCTGGCGGCTTGAGGATCTCAGCGCCCTGAGCATGCCCACACTGATGCTGATGGGCATGGATTCGCCCACCGTCTCGCAGCATGTGGCGATCGAGATTGCCGGTGCGATCTGCGGTGCCAGGCTTGCCATGCTGCCGGGCCTTGGACACATGGCTCCGGTCTTCGAACCGGCCTGGGTCAATCCCCGCATCTTCGAACACATTGCCGGTGCCGAACGCCCGGCCGCCCATTGCTTCTGGCCGCAACGGTCGGCTGCGTAAAGCACCCAAAGCCATTTTCGAATGGGATGAACCCGAGGGGCAAGGCCCCGCTCACCGCGAAAGGAGAACAAAATGAATGTCATAGCACCCGTCCGGGAGGTTCCCGACTTCAGGGCGATCAAGGAAAAGCAGAACGCCGCGTGGTCGTCCGGCGACTACAAACGCATCGGCGTCACTCTGCAGATCACCGGCGAGGAACTCGCCGACGCGGCCGACATGACGCCCGGCTCCAGGGTGCTGGATGTCGCGGCCGGCAACGGTAACGCGACGCTGGCCTTTGCCCGGCGCTGGTGCGATGTCACGTCCACGGATTATGTCGCGACCCTGCTTGAGGGCGGGCGCCAGCGGGCCGATGCCGAAGGTCTCGATGTGACCTTCAAGGTCGCCGACGCGGAAGAGCTTCCCTTCGCCGACGGCGCGTTCGATGCGGTCGTCTCGACCTTCGGCGTGATGTTTGCGCCGAACCAGGATCTGTCGGCGTCGGAGCTTGTGCGTGTCTGTCGCCGCGGCGGCAAGATCGCCATGGCCAACTGGACACCCGACAGTTTCATCGGCGCCCTGTTCCGCACGCTCGGCAAACATGTCCCGCCTCCGCCGGCTGTGAAGTCGCCGGCTTTGTGGGGTGACCGCAAATGGATCGGCGAAACCTTCGCAAAAAGCGCGCGGTCGATCTCGACGACGGTCAAGCGCTTCAATTTCCGCTATCACTCGCCGCAGCAGTTCATCGGCTTCTTCCGGACCTATTACGGCCCGATGCACAAGGCTTTCGCCGCTGTGGGAAAGGAAGGGCAGATCGCGCTCAACGACGACATACTCGAAACCATCGCGCAATTCGATGTCGCCAAGGACGGCTCGATGCATGTGGCGTCCGACTACGCCGAAATCGTTATCGAGAAGGCCTGATAGGCGAGCCCCGGCGGTTTGCGCCGGGGACGCTTCACGGCTTCGCAACTTCCGCTTGGTTTGAGTATTCGCCTTTTTCGCTCATGATCATTGAAATAATTCCCGCAATTCAATCAAATAGAAAATGGTAACGGTTTCGGTCAGGGAGCGCCGAATTATGGATAAGCAAAGCCTTTTCGAGAAGTATGGCGGATTTGCAAGAATTAGCCGCGTTGTCCTGAGTTTCTACGACACGCTGCTTGACAGCGAAGACATCGGACCGTTCTTTGACGATATCGACATGTCCCGCATGGTCGATCATCAGACAAAATTCATTGCCTCGCTCCTCGGAGGCCCCGCCTCCTATACCGACAATCAGCTTCGCCAGCTGCATTCGCACCTTCCGATCGAGGACGATCACTTCGATGAACTCAAGACCGTCCTGGGCGCGACCCTGAAGGACCACGGGTTTGCCGATGCCGATATCACCGCCGTCCTGCAGGAATTCGAGAACCGGCGAAGCCTCATCGTGGAATAAGAGATGTCGATCGAGACCATAAATGAACAGCTGCTGCGCGCCATCGGCGTCGGTGTTGCGCTTCTGGACGGCAACAGTTTCGCCTTCCGGTTTCACAACGATACGTTTGAGGAATGGTTCGGCAAACCGGAAGAGGATGCGCGGCTCGGCGATATTTTCAGCGAACTCGATATCGATGCGTTGCGCACAGGACTGAAGGAAAACGGCGGCTACACCGGCGAGACCCGTTTCAAGAAGAAGCGTCGCACCATGGCTGTGGCGGTGGACTTTACCCCGACTGTGGAGGGTGGCCAGGAGATCGCTGTCATGGTGTGTCAGAACATCACCCGCATCCGCGAACTGGAGTCGATGATCGATTCCTATTCCATGATGGTCGAACGCAACAATCGTGAGCTGAAGCGGGAAAAGGAGCAGGTGGAGAAACTGCTTTTGAACATCATGCCGCGGGCGGTCTATGAGGAGTTCAAGACATTCGGCGTCGTAACGCCGCAGCTTTACGATCCGGTGTCCGTCCTGATGCTCGATTTCGTCGGGTTCACGGATATGGTCGCCTCGGCCGATCCCAGCGTGACGGTGACGGAACTCAACGACATCTACAGCGCCTTCGACCGGATCGGCGAGCAGTTCGGTTGCGAGCGGATCAAGACCATCGGCGACGCCTATATCACGGTCGCCGGTCTTCCCGACCCGACGCCCGATCACACGAAGGCCGCCGCCAATGCCGCCATCCGGTTCATCCGCTATCTGGAACGGCGCAACAGGAGCCATCCGAACCAATGGCGTTGCCGTATCGGTCTTGCGACCGGCGCGGTGGTCGGCTCCGTCGTCGGCATCCAGAAATATGTCTACGACATCTTCGGTCCGGCGGTGAACCTGGCGACGCGGCTGCAGGAGTTTTCCGACCCGATGCAGATCAGCGTTCAGGATGAGATGGCGGCAACGCTGCGGGAGCATTTCGAGCTCGCCAATCTCGGTCCCCGCGAGATTCGCGGCTTCGGCGAGAAGCATGTGTGGCACCTGCTCGACACCACGAAGACCATGAAACGGGCGGCGACGTAGAGCGTGTCTGTGCGTGCGAACCGGAGGTCGCCCGCAGGTCGCTGCCTGTGGCAATTTTAAGCGGTCTTCGATAATCATTCGGTAAGGTTCTTGGCTTAATCCTTATGCAACTTAATGTTGTGCGTTGGGATCGGGCGATGGATGACCAACAGTTTCGCAAGTCTGTCCTTGTGTGGACCGGTCTGCTGGTCCTTGTCGTCCTGCTGCACCCTTATCTGGCCGTTGCACTCGATCACACGGCGTTCTGCGGGCCCTTTGTCGGCATTTGCCGCGATGTCGCCTCGGTCGCAAGCGTGTTTGGCAGGCCGCTGACTGTCTTCCTGATCGGGTTCTTCCTGCTGCGCGCCGTTTATTATCGCGTCCGGTGGCTTGAGATCAGCGTGGGCTGGGCGTGTCTGGCATTGCTCTGGTTCCTCGGCGCCGCGCCTTTCCTGATCGGCACGTTCATCGTTCCGGGCGCCAATGTCGCGCTCGGGAACGCCTCCTTTGCGGTGCCGACCCTGTTGCTGTTCTTCGTCGCGCTGACCGGCTTTCTCGCCTATGCGGAGTTTCCTTTCGCACGCTACATGGACGCGGCGAGCTGCGTTGCCTGGGTCATCGCGTTCGTGACCGGCGTTCATGCAACCCTTCTGCTGGCGGGTTCAATCTTCACGGGATTGACGCTGATGCCGTATTTCGCGGGCATGATCGGCGTTTCGGGCCTGGCGTCGCTGTCGCAGCTCAAGCTCCTTTTCGGCTATCTCGCGCAGGCGCTGCTGCTGGGTCTGCCGTTCAAGCTTCTTATCTGGTCAGACCTGGTGATATTCGCCGCCGCCCTGGTTTTTGTGCTCGCCCGGCAGGGAGGGGACATCGAGCCGGCAACGGTTTCGCAGGCTCCCAGCCGATGGGACAACAAGGACGGCCAGCCAAGGAGCAGCTTCGGCCGGCGCGGCCAGGACTGACCGCCGGACCGCGCGCCTTCAGTATTCCATGAATTCCGTCGCCTTGCCGTTCTTGAACAGCCACAGGTCGATCTTGGGACCGGTGACATTGCGGCCGGTCTGCCGGTGTGTGAACGAACATTCGCCGACGGCTATGACCCGCTCACCGCGCGCAATGAACTGGTTGACGCGGAAGAAGTCCATGGACCATTCGTTGGCAAGGTCTTCGTAATACTGGATAATTTCCTGTTTCGGCGCGCTCTGACGCGTGAAGACGAGCTCGGGCATCGCCTCCATGGACGAGCCCCAGTCCAGCCGGTCGGCGAACACATCCGACCAGACCCGGGTGTCTCCCCCGGTTTCATGCCACGCGGTGTAGGCGTTGCGCAGGATTTCGATATTGATGTCTTCCTCAGCCATGGAACCCGCCCCAAGAAGCTTTTCGCAAGGGCAGGTTTCAAAACATAAAATCCGAAGTCTGTGTGATAACTCACACAAATCGGAGATATCGGTCGGCCGGTGAATGGCTTCGCGTGAATTCTGTCGTCCGCGGTCAAGTCGTGTCCCGGATCGTCGATCACTCTTTGACGGGAAAACGAAGAGTCGATGTTTTGATCTTTCCATCCATTGGCTGATAAAACAAATAAAGAACACCTGCCGAAGACACTTTTCAAGGTAATGCGAAAATCGCTCTATACGTTTCAAAGAAAAACGAT
>NZ_CFHWAF010000195.1:0-6544 GCF_984452065.1 Hoeflea sp.
GTCGGAGTTGATCGAACGCAGGGTCTGGAGAGCCGCCATCGCGGCGCCATTGGTAATGATGCTTGTCATCTGGAATTGTCCCTCGGCTTACCCGATACAAAAAAGGGACATACCGGACTTTACTACCGGTAATGGCGGTGCGGCATCATGCCCTTGGTCGCCCGATGTTCCGTCGAAGACCGTACCGTCATGCTGCCGGAACACTCGCAGCCAGCGGTTACGAAAAGCCTAATGACCCGCTCTACGACGGCATACCGGCCAATCAACCAACTTACATGGTTAACAGACCCTAAAGACAACCCGTCCTTGCGGCGCATGGGCATATGGCCATGTCAGATAAAGGAGCGCACCATGCTTCCCACAAGCAGGTTCCATCCGTCGATGAGGACGAAGAACATGATCTTGAAGGGCAGCGAGATCGCCGTCGGCGGAAGCATCATCATGCCCATCGACATCGTGATGGTCGCGACGACCAGATCGATGACGAGGAACGGCAGCACGACAAGGAAGCCGATCTCGAAACCGCGGCGGATTTCCGAAATCATGAATGCCGGGATCAGGACACGCAGGTCCACCTTGTCGCCGGTTGAAACCGCCTGGCCGCGCTCAGCCGCCAGATCGACAAAGAGATTGAGATCCTTGTCGCGCGTGTTGGCCAGCATGAATTCGCGGAAGGGGTCGCCGATCCGCTCAAATGCTTCGGCCTCGTCGATCTGATTGTCGATCAGCGGCTGGATGCCGTTCTCCCAGGCCCGATCGAAGGTGGGCGCCATGACGTAAAACGTCATGAACAGGGCGAGGCTGATCAGGATGAGATTGGCCGGCGTCGTCTGCAGCCCCATGCCTGCGCGCAGGATCGCGAAGGCGATGATGAAGCGCGGGAAACTCGTCACCATGATGAGGATACCCGGCGCAATCGAAAGCACGGTCAAAAGGCCGAACGTGCGGATGATCCAGCTCGCCACCGAGCCGTCCACCGGCTGGGTGAGCACTCCGGGATCGAGGGTCTGGGCCTCGGCCACCGCAACCAATGCCATCATGGCAAGCGTTGCAAGCAAGAATCGTATCATTCGATCAAGAAGGTCCTGAAAAGTATGTTGGAAACCTGGCCGTCAGAACGTATGGCGGCCCGCTCGGAAAGGTCCTCGCGCAGATGCTGAAAGCCGCGCGGCCCTTCGATCTGCTGCAGCGAGACCGTGCGCATATAGGCCATGACGTCCTGATGGATCGTTTCGGCCATCACCGGATCCGGCGCGGTATCGAAGACGAGAGCGACCTCGACGCGAACCCAGCTGTCGGACGGGTAGGAAAGATTTGTGGTTATGGGAGCCAGGGTCAGCGTCTGCGGCGCGACCGGCGGGACGTCGGGTTCGTCATCGGCCTCGTCATCCTTTTTTTGGTTTTTTTCTCGCGCCGCCATGGCTTCAATGGGGGATAACGGTTCCGACGCTCTTTGATTATCGGTCGTCATCTGGTCGCCGATAAGCGAGCCGAGCAGCCAGCCGCCACCGCCGGCGGCCCCGGTCAGGACAAGCAGCGCCGCGATCGTACTTGCAACGGAACCGCCTTTCTTGTTTTCCTCAGATGTCGCCATGTCACCCTGTGCCCTGGAGCGCGTTGTGATTAGATTGGAGAATAGATATCCACGATCTGCTGGCCGACCGGCGGCTGCTGCACCTCCATCAGCCGGCCGCGACCGCCATAGGAAACCCGCGCCTCGGCGATCTTCTCATAGGCGATCGTGTTCCTCGCATCGACATCCCGGGGGCGGACAATGCCGGCAATGTTGAGAATGCGCATCTCGTAGTTGACACGCACCTCCTGCGATCCGCTGATGACCAGATTGCCGTTGTCCAGAACGCCGGTCACGACCGCGGCAACCCGCAATTCCAGCCTTTCCGAGCGGGCGGTCTTGCCTTTGCCCTCGGTGCTGGTGTTCGAGCCGAATGTCAGACCGAACTGCCCCTCTGACCCCGTGCCGTCGACGCTGTAATTGCCGCCCGCATTGATACCGCTTGAGTTGGTCCTGTTGCGGTCGGTCGCGTTGTCGAACGTCGCCCTGTCATTGACGGCGATATTGACGGTGAGGATGTCACCGACCGTCATGGCGCGCGGGTCCTTGAACAGGGCGCTTTGCGCGTCCGTCCAGAGGGAATACCCGGCGCCGGGCTTGCGCGGCGGTTTGGGATAAAGCGCCATCTGCGGCGTTTCACCGTAACGCAGGCCGCTGCCGACCGGGCTCATCAACGGTGCGCGGCCGATATCCTTCATGACGGCGGAGCTGCAGCCGGCCATCAGGAAGCACAATGCGAAGGGAAAGAGAAAACGCATCATGATCGTTTGTCCGGACGGTTGGTGCCGGCCGCACTGGCGATTATGCTTGTGAGATTGGCCGCGGTCTCGGCATCCATCTCGTTGAGGATCTGGCTCGCCAGACGCGGCTTCAGTTTCATGACGATCGCGGCGGCGATGTTGATATCAACGAGTTCCAGCTTTTCAGCCGCCGCGTCGGCACGCATGTTCTTGTAGATATCGACAAGACCGCCCTCGGCCTTGACCAGAAAATCGTTGCGCAGCTTCAGCCAGTGTTCGTATTCGGCCCGCCGTTCTTCAAGAACCGCGATCCGGTCCTCGATTTCGTCCTGAAGCGCTTCGAGTTCCTGTTTTTGCAGCGCATAGCGCTGGTCTCGCGCCGCATCGGCAATATTTGAGCAAAATGCCCGGATCTCGTCGGAGATCTCCTCCGGCACGGCGGCGGACTGCGTGTTCTGCGCCAGTGCGTGCGACAGGGGCAATCCCCAAAGGCCAAGCGCGGTCGAGATCGCAAGCGCCGTCGCCGCGCATTTTCTCATGATCATCGCTACACCCTTGCTCATTGCAACACGAGCTCCGCCTGAAGGGCACCGGCAGACTTGATGCCCTGTAAAATGGAAATGATGCCATCCGGGGGGACGCCGATGCTGTTAAGACCCGCAACCAGGGTCTGCAGATTGGGACCGTTGAGGATGGCGACCTGCCCGCCATCCGTCATCGCCTGAATATCCGTCAAAGGCTCCACGGCCGTCACGCCCTGGCTGAAAGGCAGGGGCTGGGAAATGATGGGCATCTCGGTCACCCTGATCGTCAAGGTGCCGTGGCTGACGGCAACTCTGGAAACGCGGACATCGTGCCCCATGACAATCGTGCCGCTGCGCTCGTTTATGACCACACGCGCGGGCGTATCCGTTTCGACGGTCAGGCTTTCGATCTCGGCGACAAATCTTGGAAGCGCGATGTGCCCGGGGCGGGCGACATGCACGGTTGCCGAATCGTTGGCATGCGCCAGCATGCCGCCATATTGCTTTCCGGTATGCCGGTTGATTGCATCGGCGATCGACACGGCCGTCGTGAAATCCGGATTGCGCAACTGGAAGACGAGATGCCCGTTGTCCTTGAAACGCATCGGTATCTCGCGTTCGATGATGGCGCCGCCCGGAACCCTGCCCGCGGTGGTGATACCCTGCGTCAGGGTCTGGGCATCGCCGGCGGCGGTGAACCCTGAGACAATCACCGAACCCTGCGCGACGGCATATATCTGCCCGTCAGCGGCCGAAAGCGGGGTCATGACCAGCGTTCCGCCACGCAGCGACGTGGCATCGCCCATGGATGAAACCGATATATCGATGCGCGAGCCGATGCTGGAGAAGGGCGGCAAATCGGCAGTCACGATAACGGCGGCGACGTTGTTGGCGCGCGCGCGTTCACCCTCCGTCGCGATCCCCAGGTTCTCGAGCATGGCCCGCAGGGACTGCTCCGTGAACGGCGACCTTGCCGCACTGTCGCCGGTCCCCTGCAGGCCGATCACAAGGCCATAACCGATAAGCTGGTTCTGGCGGGCGCTCTGCAGCGATGTGACGTCCTTTATCCGCGATGCCGCGGACGCCGGCAAAGCGAGCATCAGACCTATCAGGAGTGCCGGGACAAGGCGCAACACGATCATTTTTCCGCCACCCTCACCGTGCCGTCCGCCATGACCGTTCCCGACACCGTGACGCCGGTGTTGACGTTGCGTATGCGGATAAAGTCGCCAACCAGGCCGTTGGCCAACGGACTTCCCGGCGCTGTGATGGTCAGGCCGTCCCGCGAAAACACCATCGTGACAACGGAGCCGCGCTCGACGGCATAGGGCTCGCGCACGGACGAAACCGGTATCACCCGTCCGGGCAGCAGCGTGCGCCGCGTCACCATTCCGGCAACCTGGTCCATCGACGACGCGTAGTCGCGCCGGATGTTGCGGTTGGTGACCGGCACCATTTCGAGCATATGCGCCTCGACGATCTGCCCCGGATAGATGATGCGTGTCGGAATGACGGCAACCGGATCAGCCGCGGCCGCGCTCCACACGCCCGCAAGGAGCAAAGCAACAACGGCAAGGACGGTCCGGCAGATCATCTCAAAGTCCCGTCACATGTTTCTGGAGACCGTCGCGGCCATCTCATCGGCGGCCTTGATGATCTTCGAGTTCATCTCGTATGCCCGCTGGGCCGATATCAGATCGGTGATTTCCTTGACGGCATCGACGTTGGAGGTCTCAAGATATCCCTGCTCGATCGATGCGAAGCCGGGATCGTTCGGCACGCCGACCGTTGCCTCTCCCGATGCTTCGGTTGCCTGGAAGAGATTGTCGCCAAGCGGCGCCAATCCGGCTTCATTGACGAAATTCGCAATGGTGATCTGTCCGATTTCCTGCTGGTCAGCGCCGTCACCGGCCCGTGCAAAAACCTGTCCGGACTTGGTGATCACGACCTCGCTGGTGCCCTCGGGAACGGTGATCGCCGGCTCCAGCAGGTATCCGTCCGTTGTGACGATCTCGCCGTTCGCATTGGTATTGAGAGCCCCGGAGCGGGTATAAAGCGTCTCTCCGTCAGTGTTTTGAACCTGGAACCAGCCGCGGCCGACAAGCGCGAGGTCAAACCGGTTGCCGGTATTGACCAGCGAGCCCTGTATGTGGACGTTGCGGACAGCCGTGGTCTGCACGCCGAGGCCGACATAGGCGCCTTCGGGCACGATGGCCTGGTTGGCGCTCGTGGGCACACCCTGCGCCTTCTCGACCTGATAGAGAAGATCGGAGAACTCCGCCCGCGCCCGTTTGAAGCCGGTGGTGTTGATGTTGGCGATGTTGTTGGCAATCACCTCGAGATTAAGCTGCTGGGCGTTCATTCCGGTCGCAGCGATGGCCAGGGCTTTCATTGCGGGCCTCCTCAGATGGGCATGCGGCTGATTTCAAGATAAGCGGTGATGATCTTGTCGCGGACGGCCACGGCCGTCTGAAGCGTCCTTTCCGCACCCATGACCGCATCGACGACTTCCTGTGTGCTGGCCTGCCCGTTGATGCCCTTCATGGACATCTGCTCGCCATGACGGATGGTGGCCGTCATGTCGGCCACCATGCCGGAAAGCATCAATGCAAACTCGGATTCCTGGGTTCCGGCCGCCCTGCCGGTGGTCGTCATGGACGAGGATACCGCCGATGCCGTGTTGCCGGCTTCGCGGGTCAGGGAGGTAACGGCTGCGGTGCTGACTGCGTCAATCACGTGGAGACCCTCAACAGATCAATGGTCATGGAGATAAGTTTGCGGGCCTGCTTTATGGTTTGCAGGTTTGCCTCATAGGACCGGTTGGCCTCGCGCATGTCGGCCATCTCAACCAGGATGTTCACATTCGGAAGCTTGACCATGCCGTTCTCGTCGGCAGCCGAATGCGAGGGATCATATTCGACCGAGAAGCCGGAGGTGTCGCGGCCGACCGATTCAACACGCACCATCGACGCGCCCGTAATCGCGTCGAGTTCGGAGCTGAATGCAATCGTCTTGCGCTGATAGGGATCGCCGCCCGGTTCGGTCGCCGTCGCCTGTGAGTTTGCCATGTTTTCGGACACGATCCGAAGACGGGTCGACTGGGCCTCCAGCCCGGAGGCTGCCGTTTTCATCGCTGCCGTAAGGGGATCAACCGCCGTCATTTGCGCACCGTCGCGAGCATCATCCGGTGGAAGGCTTTGATAATGCCTACATTGAGCTCATAGGCGTGCCGGATCTCGCCCGCCTTGATCAGTTCATCTTCAAGGACAACGGCCTTGCCGTTCGATGCCGCGCCGATCTCGTCGGAAGCGGCCTTGCGTACGGCGCTGCGCATGGAATCCTCGCTGAAATGCGCCGGGTGGGTCGCGGCCATCGAGGTACCGACGGACTGAAGAACCGTGTCGAAGGGATCGACCTGCTTCGCCGCATAGCCATTTGTGTTCACATTGGCGATATTGCCGGCGACGACGCTCTGGCGCACCGCCAGCCAGTGAGCCTGGCTCGACGCAAGTTCAAAAAGCTGGATCGGCTGCATCCGATTCTCCCTTTCGGGGAGCAAACTAGGAAGTTAATCTTGCGCGGGACTTGCGCCCGAACGATAACGCACACAATTGTGCCGCCGCCGGCGCAAAGGTTAAATAGTCACGACAGCCTAGTACTACAGTTGCAATTATTAGTAATTCATGATTCTCCTCAAGTGTTTAGAA
>NZ_CFHWAF010000196.1:0-6247 GCF_984452065.1 Hoeflea sp.
CCCCGCACCTCGTCAATCGTCTCGCCGGTGACCAGGATGCGCGAGAAGGTGAAGGACTCCCGTCCTTCAACGGCCGACGCCACGGTCGCATCGGCCGGCACATGCTCGATCACCGTTCGAGGCGTCATCACCTCGTGCGCCTGGATTTCGGGCATGCGGAACAGGTTGGCGACGACACGCGTTTCGTCTTCCTCAACGACGCCGAGGCGCTGACCCGCACTCGTCAGCGCGGTGATCTCCTCGCGGGAGATCTCCGCATCCGTCTCGCCCCGGGTCAGGAGCCGCGTGATCGCCTGGCTCATCCAGACCAGGGGCAATTGCAGGGTAATCAGCCAAGGCAGCACACGCACCGCAAACGGGGCGAGCGCGCGCCAGTATGTCGCCCCGAGCGTCTTGGGAACGATTTCCGAGAGAATGAGGATGCCGAGTGTCAAAAGGGCGGAGAATATTCCGACGCCCAAATCATTGAAGACGAGCGCCGCCTGGGCGCCGGCTCCGGTTGCGCCCACCGTGTGTGCGATCGTGTTGAGCGAAAGGATCGCGGTCAGAGGCCGTTCGATATCGGCCCGCAAACGCCTCAGTTTCCCGGCGAGCTTCGGGCGATCTTCCTCGGCCGCCTCCACGAAGGAGGGTGTGATCGACAAAAGCACCGCCTCGAGGATGGAGCACAGGAACGACACACCGATGGCGAGAACGACAAAAAGGATCAGCAGGGTCATGGGGGGCTTTCGTTTGGCTTCGTTCGGCGACCCACTTCATACAGGAACGCCCGGCCACAACCAACGGCGCGGAGCAAAACAAATCCGCTAAATGTCACCTGACAAACCTAAAGTCCGCGCGGGGAGCGAAGCTGTCTTTCGCAATCGGCCGCAAAGCAGGCGATGGCTTCCTCGTGATGATAGAGCCTCGGGCGATGATATTGAACCAGCACTGCGCATCCTTGGACGCGGTGTTGATCTCGCGGCGGCATTCTTGCGCCAATTTCACAATATCATACAGCTTCGACAGTTTATTTCTTTCGAATGCCGACACGCACAAGCACTTCGCCCGGTATTCCATATCGTTTGACCAGTTGCGACTGGGATGACAGGCCGGCCATGTCATATTGGACGAAGAGCGCCCAGGCGCGGTCCGCGGCCGCCTGCAGCAACGCGCCGCGCTTTTGCCGATCGGTGCCGCTGTCTTCGTCATGGGCACGCAGATCGCCGAGCGCCTTTTCGAGAGCCTTGCCCGTACGGCCGATGGACGAGGCCATTTCCGCCAGGATCTCGGCATCGAGAATACCGGCACCGGTCCGGGGTCCGCGTCTCCTGCCATAGAAAACCGGAACCTTCAGGGACATCCGCACTGCCTCCAATGCTTCACCGCGGAATGCCGGCGCGCATGCTTGGATTACGGCGCTGCCCGGCGTGTCTTTTCTATCAGACGAGAAGACCGTAAATCCAGCCCGACAGCAGCGATCCGCATACGGCAACGGCAATGAAGAGCAAAAACGGTTTCACCTTGAGGACCGGGAAGATCGCCAGGGCGCCCCAGATGCTGACAACGCCGCCCGATACCAGAAACGCTATCGCCGCTCCCGGCGACATGCCGTGTTCAATCAGCGAACGCGTCAGCGGCAGCGCCGCGTAGCCATCCACATAGGCGGGCGCGCCGACGAACACCGCCAGCGGCACCGCCCACCAGCTTTCGCGGCCGACATAGGCAGAGAGGACCTCAGGTTCCAAAAGCCCGTTCAGAATATGCTCGGCGGCAAAGGCGGGCACCAGACAGATGACGACAAGTCTCAACGTCGCCACGAATTCCCGTACAAACGCCCTGCGGCGGGCGGCGGACTTCCAGATGGCCCCATCGAAGCCGCCGACGCTTTGCGCGCATGTGCTGCCCAGACGCCCGACGATTGCATTGCTGCGCAGGGGATGCACGATCCATGCATGGCCTGACAATGCAGCGGTGGATAATCCGCCAAGGAGACCAAGGGCAAAGGCAGCCACCGTCTTGCCCACGGCGAAACCGGGACCAAGCATGGCCGCCGTCGCGGCAAACATCGCCGGATCGGTCACCGGCGAGGACAGCCAGAACGCCATGACCGGAGCCAGAGGAACGCCGGAGGCCAGAAGGGCCGCCATCAGCGGCAGGACCGCAACGCCGCAAACGGGCGTAACCGCGCCGCAGGCCGACGCAAGCAGGATTGCGGGAAACAGCCTGCCGCCCAGACGTCGGGATACGATATCCGCGCCACCGCTGGCGCTGACCCAGGCCGCCAGCACAATGCCCGGGATGACGAGCGGAGCGACGTCAACGAGACCCCATAGGACGTAACGGCCGGTTTGGAGGATTTGTGCGGGCATCAAGGCGATCAACAAACCCGCAAGAACGGCACCGGCCGCCATCAGGATCAACAGGCCGGTCCCCACGCCGGATCTGCGGGTGATGTCTGTCATGTTCCTGTCGGTCATCCGGGCATCATGACAGATGGCAAAATATCAGAAAAACGAATATATTAAGATTCAGCTATTGGAAAAACAGATAGAATGGCAACGGAAAAACTCGACACGGACCTGCTGCGGACGTTCCTCGTCATCGCCGATGCGGGGAGCTTTCTTGGCGGCGCGGCGCGCATCTTCCGGTCGCAATCCGCCGCGAGCATGCAGATCAGGAAACTGGAGGAGATTGTCGGCGCGCCGGTCTTTGTCCGCCATGGACGGGGCGTGCGCCTTTCACCGGCCGGAGAAAGGCTTGAGCCGACGGCGCGGCAGGCCATCGCCTTGCTCGACGGCACACTCGACCAGATCAGGAATGACGGGCTCAAGGGATCGCTGCGCGTCGGAATTCCCGACGATCAGAGCCGCGGCGTCCTTGCCCGCATCATCGGCGATTTCGCCGGCGCGCATCCGTCGGTCGAACTGTCGGTCCATTGCGCGCTGAGCAGCGGTTTTTCGAAATCGCTTAAAGGCGGCGCGCTCGATCTCGCCGTCCATGAGGTGGAGACCATCGGGCCCGGAATGGTTCCGCTGCGGCGGGAAAAGCTCTTCTGGGCCACATCACACGCGCACCAGGTCATCAACTGGGACCCGCTGCCGGTGGCGATATTCGACCGGGCGTGCTGGTGGCGCGACATATCGCTGAAGCTGCTGCAGTCTTCCGGGCGCCGCTACCGCACGGTCTATTCAAGCGAGAGCACGACGGGCATCGTCGCGGCCATCGAGGCCGGGATCGCGGTGGGCATTCTCGGCGAATCGTGCCTCAACGACAGACTTGTGCCGATTGCCAAACGGCACGGTCTTCCCGCGCCGCCGGCATCGCATCTCGTCATTGAATTCAGCCCGTCGAAGGACAGCGACATCCGCCGCGCGATGGCGGATACGATCCGGCAGGTTTTCGGCGCGGGCAGCGCCGAAACAGAAATAGGAATATATTCCTCGATTGCCATTGTTGATTGATACGCTTTCGAGTAAACTGATAACAGTTTGACTGTTGTCAATCCGCGGTGACAGAAAGGAACCGACATCGAAGTTTTTCATAGATTGATTACGATTGCCGACATATATTCTGTTAGGGATACACTATCGTTTTTGGGAAAGTTCAGGAGCGTAAAAGTGACAGAGGCTTTGGAAGCGTTAATAGAAAAAGCGCAGAAAATTCAAATGACTGAAGACCAGCAGAGAGAGCAGCGATTGAGCTTTGTGTATGGAAATACGCACATCGAAAATGAGCGAATCACTCGAGACATGGTGCGCGATGCCGACGACAAGGTAAGCAAGGAGCCCTCTGCTAAAGCTCGCCAATAATGAGTGAAGATCGACACAGTCATGCGGATCCGGTGGAGCTTATAAGCGACCCGGACGAAAAGGCGAAAAGAGAAGCAGAAAATGGTGTTCGCCAATATCGGGCGGCTATTGAAGTTGTTAGATCATATGTTCCGGTGACTAAAGAGAGATTTCGTTTGAGGCAATCAACGATCTTGGATTAGCATCAAGAAGCACTTAACGGAATTCACCCGCTAGCCGGAACATATCGAAATACGCCCGTCTCTATCGGCCAAAGCAAGCACATGCCGCCTCGGCACACTGAAGTGCCAGACTTGGTGGCGGAGATGTGTGACTATGTGAATGAAAATTGGGAAGATCAAAACGCGCTGCAACTCGCGGCATATCTTCTTTGGCGAATGAACTGGATACACCCGTTCGCCGATGGAAACGGACGTACGTCACGGATGGTATCCTATATGGTTCTTAGTATTAAACTAGGTGCCATGTTACCTGGTACCCCCACCATCCCGGATCAAATTGCTTCAGATAAAAGTCCATATTATGAGGCACTTGAAAAAGCAGATGCCTCTTGGAAGGCAGGCGTCATTGGATTGTCTGATATAGAAGCGATGCTCGAAAGAATGCTAGCACAACAGCTTTTAAGCGCAGTGCAAGAGGCGTCATTGTAGGTTGTGAGATACCGTGTGATCGAGCAGACTGCACACGGGACAGAAGCGGTTCAGTGCTGTAGAGAGCGGCATCTTCAAGGCAGGCCTTCGGGCGCGGGCGAACCCGTATGAAAAAAGCCGCGGCGAAAAAGCCGCGGCTTCTATTTTCTATTTCATTAGGTACTAGTCGTCGCCGTTCTGCTTCTTCAAGGCTGCGCCCAGAATGTCGCCGAGCGACGCACCGCTGTCGGATGAGCCGAACTGCGCGACGGCTTCCTTCTCCTCGGCGATTTCAAGCGCCTTGATCGACAGCGTGATCTTGCGGTCCTTCTTGGAGAAGTTGGTGACGCGCGCGTCGATCTTCTGACCGACGGAGAAACGCTCGGGGCGCTGCTCGTCGCGGTCACGCGACAGGTCGGAGCGGCGGATGAACGAGGAGACATCCTCGTGATCGACCAGTTTGACCTCGAGGCCGCCATCCGTCACGCCGGTGACTTCGGCGGTGACAACGGCGTTCTTGCGCAGACCGCCGGAAGCAGCGGCTTCGCCGACACTGTCCTTGCCGAGCTGCTTGATGCCGAGCGAGATACGCTCCTTCTCGACATCGACATCGAGGACAACGGCCTTGACCACATCGCCCTTGTTGTACTCCTCGATGACCTGCTCGCCCGGACGGTTCCAGTCGAGGTCCGACAGGTGGACCATGCCGTCCACATCGCCTTCGAGGCCGATGAACAGGCCGAACTCGGTCTTGTTCTTGACCTCGCCTTCGACCTCGGTGCCGACGCTGTGGCTCTGGGCGAAGACTTCCCACGGATTGTCGAGGGTCTGTTTCAGGCCCAGAGAGATGCGGCGCTTGGCCGGATCGACTTCCAGCACGACGACCTCGACTTCCTGGCTGGTCGACAGGATCTTGCCCGGATGGACGTTCTTCTTCGTCCAGGACATTTCGGAAATATGGATAAGGCCTTCGATGCCCGGCTCCAGTTCGACAAACGCACCGTAGTCGGTGATGTTCGTGACCGTGCCCTCGATCTTCTTGCCTTCCGGATATTTCACGCCGATGCCGTCCCACGGATCGGCCTCGAGCTGCTTCATGCCGAGCGAGATGCGGTGGGTTTCCTGGTTGATGCGGATGATCTGCACCTTGACCGTCTGACCGATCGACAGGATTTCCGTCGGATGGTTCACACGGCGCCAGGCCATGTCGGTGACGTGCAGAAGGCCATCGATGCCGCCGAGGTCGACGAACGCACCGTAGTCGGTGATGTTCTTGACGACGCCCTCGACAACCTGGCCTTCCTCGAGGTTCTGAACGATTTCGGAACGCTGCTCGGCGCGGCTTTCCTCAAGCACGGTGCGGCGCGAGACGACGATGTTGCCTCGGCGCTTGTCCATCTTGAGGATTTCGAAGGGCTGCGGGTTGTGCATCAGCGGGGTGACATCGCGGATCGGCCGGATATCGACCTGCGAGCGCGGCAGGAAGGCCACGGCGCCGTCGAGATCGACGGTGAAGCCGCCCTTGACCTGGTTGAAGATGACACCTTCGACACGCTCATTGGCCTCGAACTTGGCCTCGAGGCGAACCCAGCTTTCCTCGCGGCGCGCCTTCTCGCGCGACAGGACCGCTTCACCAAGCGCGTTCTCGATGCGCTCGACATAGACCTCGACCTCGTCACCCGGCTTCATCGAGCCGTCCTTCGACTTGGCGCCGAATTCCTTCAGCGGTACACGGCCTTCGACCTTCAGGCCGACATCGACGATGGCGACGTCTTTTTCGATGGCGGTGATGATGCCCTTGGCGACATAGCCTTCGGCGAGATCCTG
>NZ_CFHWAF010000197.1:0-6175 GCF_984452065.1 Hoeflea sp.
CCCACAGCACTGAACAACAAATAATCCAATCAGACCACGCGGTGAGAAATCCGGGCTAATCTTGGTCACTCCAAGCTGACTTGCCCAGCCGAAAAAGTGCTTCCTGCAGGACCGCGATCATCCTGTCTTCCTCGCCCTCCGGCAGTTGGCCAAAGACATGCTGGTGCAGCCCCGCGACGATGGGCCAGGCCTCGGCAAAGCGCTGGTGTCCTTCGGGCGACAGGCTGAGTCGCCGGGCCCGGGTGTCGGCGCGATCCCAGTTGCGCACGACAAGGCCCTGGTCCTCGAGCCGTTTCAGCGCGCGGCTGGCGGTGGAGGTGTCGATGACTGTCCACTGCCTCACCTCTTTGAGCGAACAGGTACCGCGCCACTTCAGAATCGCGATGATGCGCCAGTGCGGCAGGGGCATGTCGATGGTGCGCAGTTCGTCGGCAAGACGTTCGTTCATGCGCGCCGCGACCTGGTTCAGCATCTGGGGCAGATAGCGCGTCAGGTCGATCTGGTTGCCGTCGGTCGGAAAGCTTTTCTTGCCGGGTGCGTTCATCGGGGCCCGGTTTCTGTTGCGGTCCTTCCGTAATGGACCAGGATCGCGAGGACGCCAACTGTCATCGCCGTGATCTGGACCGGCGGCCAGAGCGTGAGCACGCCGAGTCCGGCAAGCGTGCGCAGCATCACTTCCCAAGGGAAGAGCCGTTTTCGGTCATGGCCGCCGAGCGCGGAGGTCAGCAGCCAGATCGCGAGCGCGAGCCGCAGCGCGACCCAGAAGACGGCAAGCGGATCGAAGCCGGGCAGCAACAGCAGCTCAGGCTGGTAGACGAAGACGAAGGGAATGACGAAACCGACGGCGGAGAGCTTCATCGCCTGCAGCCCGATCGCCGTGGGCAGTGCACCGACGAGGGGGGCGGCGGCGAAGGCGGCAAGGGCGACGGGTG
Organism: Hoeflea sp.; assembly: GCF_984452065.1. Taxonomy (NCBI): domain Bacteria; kingdom Pseudomonadati; phylum Pseudomonadota; class Alphaproteobacteria; order Hyphomicrobiales; family Rhizobiaceae; genus Hoeflea; species Hoeflea sp. The sequence continues at coordinate 933 of NZ_CFHWAF010000197.1, forward strand.
GTGTCAGAGCGGAGAAGACGGCGAAGTACATGACGAAGAGATGCGCGGCCAGCAATGGTACACCCAGTTGCTGCAACGCCGGGCCCACAAGGATCACGATCAGCAGGTAGGCGGGCAGGGTGGGCAGGCCCATGCCCAGAACCAGGCTGGCGACCATCGTCAGCAGCAGCGAGATGAAGAGCAATCCGTCCCCGAAGGACAGGATGGATTCGGCGATCCGGGTGCCGAGGCCTGTCAGGTTCAGCACGCCGATCAGGATCCCGATCGCGCCCACGGCCACCATGATGCGCGCACCCGCGATGCCGCCCTGCGCCAAACCCGCGATCAGCATGTGCGGCCGCCGCCGGACCTCTCCGCTCAACACCAGCGTGGTCAGGATGGCTGCCGCGATGGCCGCACAGCCCGCCATCGCGGGCGAGCGCCCCGCGACCAGGAGCGCGATAATCGTGGCGATGGGCACGATGAAAAGCAGTGACATCACCGCGTCCCGCGCGGTGAAGGCCGTGCGTTCGGCACGGGGCAGGGCTGACATTCCCCGGCGCGCCGCCTCCACCCGCACGCCGCAGAACAGGCTGGCGAAGAAGAAAAGGGCGGGAAGCAGCGCGGCGGCACAAATCGACAGGTAGCTGACCCCGACCAGTTCGGACATGAGGAACGCCGCAGCGCCCATCACCGGCGGCAGGAACTGCCCCGCGGCGGAGGCCGAGGCCTCGACCCCGCCGGCAAAGGCAGGCGAGAAGCCGCGCCTCTTCATCAGGCCCATGGTGAAGACACCTGTGCCTACCACGTTCGCGGTCACGCTGCCGGATATGGTGCCGAAAAGCGCGCTTGCTGCAACGGTACCATGGGCGGCACCCCCCGGCAGGCGGTCGGTGGCCCGGGTCGCGCTGCTCAGCATCACGGCGCCCGCGCCGGTGCTTTCCAGCACGGCACCGAACACGATATAGACGAACACCAGGCTGACCATAACGCCGGCCGCGAGGCCGAAGACACCGTCGAGCCCGTACCAGACAGTCTGTGCCACCGCCGAGGTGCTGTATCCCGCGTGCCGGAACAGCCCGGGCAGGCTGTCGCCGTAAAGCGCGTAGACCAGCATCAGGGCCGCGAGGATCGCAAGGGGCGCGCCAATGGCGCGTCGCGTCAGCTCCAGCAGGGACAGAAGGCCGGCTGCGGCGAATATCAGGTCGGTCCCGGTGAGGATGTAGAGACCAGACCAGAGCTCCTCGCTCAGCCTCAGGAACCACCAAAGCGCCCCGGAGAAAGCGATGCCGACGATCAGGTCGATCACCAGTCCGATCAGTGGAAGCCGCAGCGGGTGCAGAATGAGGACCGCGAGTCCCGCCAGCCAGAGCACGCCGCCCCGCAGCACGTACTCAGCCAGATCGCCGAAGCCCGCCGTGTAGAGCGCAAGCAGGGCGAGGCAGAGCCCAAGCGCCCCGGCGGCCCAGTTTCGCAGCGTCTCGGGTAGCATGTGATGGCCCTCCAATGTCCCTCAGATGTCGAAACGTGCGAGGTCGCGGGCAAGATGCAGCGGCCCCTTGTAGTCCCGGCGGATGTCCTGCACCATCTCGTCCAGCAGCCCCGGACCCACCTTTTCGATCGGCATGTGGTGGGTGAGGTGCTTGCGCAAGACCGGATTGACGGCGTCGAAATGCCCGAAATGCGTGGCGACGAGGCTCTTGACCCCGGCCCGTGCGGCGATGCCACCCAGGTCCGTCGGGCTGGTGTGCGCCGAGGTACCGATGCCGACCTTGTCACGGAACGCGAGCGCGCTGCGTGGAAAGGTGCATTCGTGGACCAGAAGGTCCGCACCTTCGGCCAGCGCCTCGATCCCGGCATCGGGGCGGGTGTCGGAAGAAAATACCACCGATTTGCCCTCGGCCTCGAATTTGAAGGCGAAGCACTCGGAAATCTCGCGCGGGATGTGGTCGGCATGGACGGCGGTGACGCGCACGCGATCGTCCTCCCAGATTACGCCCGGCTCTATCGTGCGGATGTCGGGCCGCAGGACATGGATGTTCTCCTGCCGCTTCGGATAGGCGGCGCGGGCGCGGATGTCGGCGTCGAAGGCTCCGCCTTCCAGCAGATGCCCGACGAAATCTTCCGTACCGTCGGGCCCCAGCAGCACCGGAGCATTCTGCCGGTCGCCCATCCATGTAGAGATCATGAAGAAGGGAAAGTCCGCGATATGATCGTAGTGCAGGTGAGTCAGAAAGATGTGATCCACACTGACGGGGTCGATGTTGGCCCGCATCATCTGCAGGGTTGCGCCATTGCCGCAGTCGATCAAATAGGGTCTGTCACCGACACTCAGCACCATCGCGGTGTGGTAACGGTCGGGGTCTGGCAGGGCCGCTGCCGAGCCAAGGATATCCAGTCGCATGTGCTGTCCTGTCGGTCTGGTTCGGAAAGGGGATGCCCCGGCCCTGCCGCCGGGGATGCGATGTCAGCCGCGGGCCGCGTCCGGGATCTCGAGCCCTTGCTCCTCGTAGTAGCGCAACGCGCCGGGATGCAGCGGCATGTTGATTTCCCGCAGACCGGACTCCGGTGTTATCTCCTCGAACGCCGCGCCCTGCGCGTGAAGGTCCGCGATATGGTCCCAGAACGCCTTGGTCGCGTGATAGACGAACGACTCGTCCAGATCGGCCCGCGACCCGACGCCGATCCATGCGCCGACGCTCTGCACGTCTTCCGTGTTGGCGAGGCTGTTGCCATAGGCCGCGATCGAGATTGTCTCGCGGCTGCGCCCCGGTGCCGACATCGCGGCGGCCACGCCCTCACTTGCGAAGGCCGCCTCGTCCAGCGACAGAAGGCGCAAATCGTTGGTCAGGGTCAATTGCTGGACATATGCACCCGGCACCAGGGAGGGGAAGATCAGCACGTCGATGCGCCGGTCCTGAAACGCCTGCTGTGCGGCCTGGAACCCCATCTTGGCAACCTGAAAATCGGTATCGGCCTTGTAGCCTGTTGCCCCTTCCACGATGGACTGCGTGAATGCCGTAGAGCCGCCTGACGGTGGGCCGAGAAATACAGTGCGGTCCTTGATGTCGGCATAGGTTTCGATGCCCGAGTCCGCATAGACCAGCGCGTGCCACGCGCCGACCGGAAAGTTAAAGATGCCGCGCAGGTTCTTTGCCAGCTCCGGCGCATCCTCGATCTTGCCGTACATCGCGGTGCCGTTGGACATGTGGTGGTAGAGGATCGTGGAGGACATGAAGAAATCCAGATCCCCTTTGGCGGCCGCGAGCATGTGCTGTGCCGCCGACCCGGATGCGTTCACCTGCACCTCGACATCGGGCACGTACTTTGACACGGCCTGCGCGAAACCGGCAGTGATCGTGTAGATCGTCCCGCCCGGGGCAAGGGTGCCCATCTTGTAGAAATCCTCGGCCGATGCGGCGGTTCCGATCACCGCCGCCAACGCCAGAGCCGTCGTTCTGATAATGTTCATGGAAGCACTTTCGAGTTGGTTATTGCCTCCAAATATTATCATTTGCAAACAAAAATGCAAATAAAAGGATCAAGGTTAAGCATTTGAGACCAAATTTTGATCAAGCGCCCCGATAGTTCTGCGGGAGCCGGGGCGTTCCACCTTGTAGTTCTGTAGGTTGCTCATTTCGGTAATGAGGTTCTATTTGTCAGGCCATTTCGACAGGCTGCTTCCAGCAGCCCGCGGCGGCTGTTACTTGGCGGGCGGAAACATTCCCACTTGGCCTAATCGAACCGAAGCTGCGAAAACGGCCACGGCGTTTATCACCCAAAGACATCAATGCTTGATTTGATGATAATGCTGCCGTCTGCATTTCTTCGCATCTTTCGTCCGACGATAGTGCGAAAGACATTGTGCAGTTGCAGGGCCGGCGAACGACGGGACCGGAGTGTTCGAATGACTTGGCGCCCTTTTCGGGTTTTGCGTGTGGATGTTCCGGTTGCGACGCGTTGAGACCAGCGGAACCCGATCTCGTTGAAATACAGGTCCGCGTGTTTCGGACTGATATGGTGAAAGACGCCGGCAATCGTGCGCTGGACACGTGAATTGAACCCTTCGGCCGAATTGACCTGCACCGCGCCGCGAACATATTCGCCCTGTGAATGATTGACGCTTTCATGTCCGGCGAAGCAGTCGCCAATGGTCATGAAGGCCGTCCACGCATCGCTGACAAGATTGGCCCTGGGTGTGATCCGGGGCTCGATGACACGTTCCGTATCGCGATGGGACAGACCGGATACGACAGCGGCACGGGCGTCACCGGCTGAAGTGCCCGGACCTGTGCCATCGGGTCGCTGGACCATTGCCAAAACCGGAGTTTTCCGGGTTTTTTTGCGACCTTTTCCGGAAGGTGGATCCTCGGCGTGTTTGTTCTCGGGCTCGCCGCCAAAATAGAAGTGATCGATTTCCACCGTGCCCTCCATCATGTGCTGTCCGGACACCATCAGGCGCAGGGCGTGCCCCATGCGCCAGGCCGTCGGTTGGCTGACGCCCAATGCCTCCGCCAGGCGCACCGAGGACAATCCCTTGTCCGATTGCAGCATGAGCCACATCGCCTTGAGCCAGGTGCTCAGGGGCAGTTTGGTAGCGTGCAGGGGCGTACGCGTCGTCACGGTGAATTGGAAATGGCAATCGCCGCTGGAGCATTGGTACAAGCCCGGTCGCGATCGGTAATTGCCCATGTCCCGCCCGGCAATCGCGATGGAATGCTTGTAGCCGCAGGCTGGGCAGAGCCTGCCATTCGGCCAAACCATCGCCTCCAAAATCCGTCGGCAACGCGCTTCGTCGGAAAAAGCCTCGACCATGTCATCGACGGTCCGGATACCGGAAAGCAACATAATCGTATCTTCGCACATCATAATCCTCCTTCGTAGTCACGCATAGAAGCTCATGTCACGCGTTGGCTTACAAGTAATTTGCTCTCTTTGGGTGATAAACGCCAAGTCACTTTTATGCAGTGACCCCCATTTCCGGTGCTTGCACTGCCATCGGCTTAGCGTGAGTTTGATCTTCACAACTTGGCCCTGAACAGGCAAGTCCTGTAGACGGCGATTGTGCCAGCCGTGCCGGTACCGGCTTCGCGTTCCGCAATCAGGGCAAATGCCAATTGGATTTGCGACGGCGCAAACAACCCAATGCTCTTTATCTTGAAGGGTGATACCCAGAATTTTAACACCTGGGCCGGGCGACCAGTTCGAGTTTGTTTGCATTCCCGCAGATAGCAATGACGGCGCTAACTCTCTCTTAACCACAG
>NZ_CFHWAF010000198.1:0-6119 GCF_984452065.1 Hoeflea sp.
CGATGACGCTTGCCGGCGGCGCCATCCTCGGCGTCGTCATGAAGCATTTCAACTACCCCGTGGTCGCCATGGTCATCGGCCTTTTGCTGGGCCGCATGCTGGAAGGCAATCTGCTGCGCACCTGGCAGCTCAGCCGCGGCGACTTCACCATCTTCTTCGAGCGCCCGATCAGCCTCGTCCTGATCGTTTTGCTGGTTGCCGCCGCCGCGACGCCGTTCGTCCTGAAGCGGATCAGGCGCGCCAGGCAGCGAGGGGACATCACGAGCCATGGCGAGGCGGAAGGCCCACGGACATGACCCAAACCCTGCTGGACAAGATCTGGACGGCCAACACCGTCAGGCAACGCGCGGACGGTGCGACCTTGCTCTATGTCGACAGGCACCTGGTTCACGATGCCACGTTTCAGGGGTTCGACAAGCTCGACTCCGAAGGGTATCCGCTGCGCCGGCCGGGCCTGACCTTCGGCATGGCCGATCACTACATCGCCACCGGCTCGTCGGCGGCGCGCCGGCTGACCGACTTCGACGGCCTGGTCGAACGGCTGGATCGCAACGCCCGGAAATGGGGCTTCGAGTCGTTCGGGCCGGGCACCTCGCGGCAAGGCATCGTGCATGTCGCCGGGCCGGAGATGGGCCTGACCCTGCCCGGCTGCGTCCTGGTCTGCGGCGACAGCCACACCGCGACCCATGGCGCCCTGGGGGCGTTGTCGTTCGGCATCGGCGCCAGCGAGATCGCCCATGTCCTCGCCACCCAGGCTATCTGGCAGCACAAGCCCAGGAGCATGCGGGTCACCATCGACGGCACGCTCGGCGAGGGCGTGGTCGCCAAGGACGTCATCCTGGCCCTGATCGGGCGCATCGGCGCGGGCGGCGCGACAGGGCACATCATCGAATATGCCGGAAGCGCCATTGACGGGCTCTCGATGGAAGGACGGCTGACGGTCTGCAACATGACCATAGAGGCGGGCGCGCGCACCGGCATGATCGCGCCCGACGATGTCAGCCTTCAATGGCTTGCCGGGCGCGCCTATGCCCCCAAAGAGCACCTGTGGGATCGGGCGGAGGCGCATTGGCGCACCCTCGGTTCGGATGGCGGGGCCGTCTTCGACGCGGAAGTGTCGCTGAACGCGGACGAAATCGCACCCATGGTGACCTGGGGCACCTCGCCCGAGGATGTGGTGCCGATCACCGGACACGTTCCCGATCCGGACGCGCAAGGCGATCCCGACAGGCGCCGGCACGTCCAAAAGACGCTGGACTATATGGGCCTGGTGCCGGGCACGCCGATGACCGAGATCGCCATCGACCGCGCCTTTATCGGGTCCTGCACCAATGGCAGGATCGAGGACCTGCGCGCGGCGGCCGGCATCGCGCGCGGCCGCCGGGCCCGCGTGCCCGCCCATGTCACGCCGGGCTCGGCACAGGTCAAGCGGCAGGCCGAATCCGAGGGACTGGATCGCATCTTCCGCGCCGCGGGCTTCGAGTGGACCGATCCGGGCTGTTCGATGTGCGTGGCCATGAACGGCGATCTGGTGCCGCCGGGTGAGCGCTGCGCCTCATCCACCAACCGCAATTTCGAAGGTCGGCAGGGCAAGGGCAGTCGAACCCACCTGCTCAGCCCCGCCATGGTCGCCGCCGCTGCGATCGCCGGCCGGCTGACCGATGTCCGCCGGATGGAGACCCCGTCATGATCCCGTTCCTCACCCACGAAGGCGTTGCCGCGCCGTTGGAACGCACGCAGGTCAACACCGATCTGATCGCACCCGCCCGGTTCCTCCGGCGCGGCCGGCGCGACGGCTTCGGCGATGCCCTGTTCACCGATCTGCGCGGCACCATGGACGGCGACCGGCCCTTCATTCTGGACCGCGACGGCATGGCGGCCGCATCCGTCCTTGTCGCGGGCGAGAACTTCGGCTGCGGCTCCTCGCGCGAGCACGCGGTCTGGGCATTGATGGATTTCGGCTTCCGGGTGGTCATCGCCGAGAGCTTTGCCGACATATTCTACAACAATGCCGCCCAGAACGGGCTGTTGGCGGTGTCCCTGCCCGCATCCGAAATTCGCGCGCTATGGCAGGCCTGCGCCATGAATCCCGGCATGACCGTCAAGGCCGACCTGTCCCGTCAGGAAATCACCTATGCGGATTGTTCGGCGAGGTTCGCCATCGACGCTTACCGGAAGGACATGCTGCAGCAGGGTCTTTCGGAAATCGCCATGACGCTGAAGGACCTGGAGACTGTCCGTGACTTCGAGCGAGTCCGGGCGGAAGATCGGCCATGGCTGTCACATCCCAAGCAAGCATAAGGAAAAGCTATGACATTGGACCTTAAAACGGCGCTCTCGAAGGACATGGTCGTGGCGCCCGGCGTCTTCGACCTGATTTCCGCGCTGATCGCCGACCGCATGGGGTTCAGCGCGCTGTACATGACCGGCTACGGAACCGTCGCGTCCCATCTGGGGCTGCCGGACGCCGGGCTTGCGACCTATCGCGACATGGTCGAACGCGCCGGGCGGATCGCCCAGATGACAAAGACCCCGCTGATTGCCGACGCCGATACCGGATATGGCGGTCTGCTGAACGTGGCGCACACCGTTCGCGGCTACGAGGCCGCCGGGGTTGCGGCGATCCAGATCGAAGATCAGAAGTTTCCGAAGAAATGCGGTCACACGCCGAACCGGCGCGTCATCGCCGCCGACGAGATGGCAAAGAAGGTGGAGGTAGCCTGCAACAGCCGCAAAAGCGACGATTTCCTGATCATCGCCCGCACCGATGCGCGCACTGCCCACGGCATCGACGAGGCCATCCGGCGCGGCAAGCTCTACCGTGACGCGGGCGCCGACATCGTGTTCGTCGAAGCCCCAGAGAGCGATGAGGAAATGAAGCGGATCTGCTCGGAAATCGACGCGCCCACGCTGGCCAACATGGTGGAGGGCGGGCGAACTCCGGTGCTGTCCGCGCAGCGCCTCAAAGAGATCGGCTTTGCCATCGCGCTCTTCCCGGGGTCGGGTTTCCTGGCAACCGGAAAGGCCCTGGAATCGGTCTATGCCGATATACGGGAGAATGGATGCACCACGGAAAAGACACCGCTTTACGATTTCGCTCAGTTCAACGAGCTGATCGGCTTTCCCGAAATCTGGGAGTTCGAGCGCCGCTATCCGCAGCAGTAAGCGCCATGCTTGGTGTTTGATCCCAGATCTTGATGATGCAGCCTTTGGCCGGAATGGAAGGAGGCCCCATGGCGGAAGGTCCGCACACAAGCGCCATAAGCACAGCGGCGGATCACATCAGCACAGCGGCGGATCACATCACCGCCATCGTGGGTACCGGCCTGGTCGGCTCGGGTTGGGCTGTTGTCTTCGCCCGGGCCGGCCACACCGTCAGGGTCTTCGATCCCAAGCCCGAAATCCGCGAGCGGCTGCTGTCTTGGACCCGTCGGAGTGTCACGGCACTGGAATGGATCGCGCAGGACGTTCCCGACATGCGCATCATCGATCAGAATTTGTGGGATCGTGTCAAAGCCCGTCAGGCAGCGGTGGCTCTCGGAAAGCAGGAGAAGCCAGCAGAAGGATTCTGGGATCGCAGGCGGCCCCGCTATTTCTGTCCGGCCTGATCAAATGCGGTGAGTGCGGCGGCGGCTTCGTCAAGATCAGCAAAGACCATTTCGGCTGTGCCACGGCGCGCAACAAGGGCACCTGCACAAACACCCGGACCATTCGCGGCGATGTCCTGGAAGAAACCGTGCTCGGCGGCCTTCAGCACCGGCTGATGGACGACGAACTGCTCGCCCTGTTCTGCGATGAATACACAAAGCAGATCAACGCACTGCGCATGGCCGAAAGCGCCGGGCGCGCGAAGGATGAGGCACGTCTCAACCAGATCGACCGCGCACAGGACCGGATCATCGACGCCATTGCCGACGGCACGCTGACCGGCGCGAAGATCAAGGGCCGCATGCACAAACTGGAAGCGGAAGCTGCCGACATCCGCGCGCGCCTGGCGGACAGTCCAAAGGAAGAAAAGACGCTGCTGCACCCAAAGATGGGCGCGCGCTATCGCCAGGCTGTCACGAATCTTCGTCAGGCGCTGGACCGCAAAGACGGCCGTCCCGAGGCTGTCGAAATCCTGCGCAGTCTGATCGACCGCATCGTCCTGAACCCGGACAAAGCGGCAACAAAAGGCTATCTGATCGACATCGAGGGCGAGCTCGCGGGCACCCTAAGCCTTTGTGCCGCAAACAAAAATGCCGCCGACGTTTCCGAAAGCGGCATTCAGCAATGACCGACCCGAGACATAGGTGACGTTTTGTACCGGACACATGGGTAACACTTTTCGCTTTTGTGCGGGAGGTGTTGATGCCGTGGAAATTGAGTTCGATTCACGTTCCGCATGCTGGCAAATTTCCGCCTCCCAATCAATCGAGTTGGCACTCTGCCAGACGGCTCGCCCGACCTCCACCGAGGTGGGCGCCAAAACGCTCGGCATCGCCAGTTTCTATCTGCGGGCCGCCTGCCGGAACCGCAATCTGTGGGGCGTCGAGGACTTCCAGGAGATCAGCATCCGGCATTCCAAATACGCCGCCAATCGCTTCGCGGACTCCTCGCCGCGGCCCTTCATCGAGGGCATCCGCACCGCGCGGGAGCGGATCGTTGCCCGCACGGGCGGGGATCGCACCGACTTCCTGCGCAAACGCGGCTTCTCGAAAGCCGAGACCGCGAAGATCGTCGAGACCGTGCTGGTAGAAGAAGGTCGCCCTCCGGAAAGCGTGTTCGACTTCGTCCAGGGCATCACCGCGGTCGCCCGCTCGAAGCCGCAGCAGGACGCGCGCCTCACCATGGAGACCCGTGCCAAGAAGCTGTTGGAGGCCGCTTAGACAATGGGCCGGGTGGTCGCTGGAGCCGGAGAGTGGCCACCCGCTCGTTGGTGCACGTGGCATCGTTTCGAGACCGAGGTTTTCTCAAGATCAACGGATACCGGCCTGCGATCCTGCCAGAAGGCACTCGTTTCAGCCCGAAAGCTCATCCGCGAGCCAAGCCACCAGCGTGTCGGTTTTCGGGTGCAGGCCACGCCCCGAGCCGCGATAGATCGCCATCTCGGTGGGGCGTGCCACGGTTTCGGCGCAGGGGCGGATCAGCTTGCCTTCGTCGATCATGCCCCGCACCGTGCGTCGCCAACCCAGCGCGATCCCCCGTCCGGACACGGCCGCCTGAAGCACCAGCGGGAAGCTGTCGAAGCCGATGAGGCGATGACCGGCTGGAATGCTCATACCGACGGCCTCGAACCAGTCCGGCCAGTCCATCCATTCCTGCGGCACGACCCGGTGCGACAAAAGGGGATGCGCGGCGAGCGCGGCGGGAGGCAGCGGCAAATCCGCCTCTCCAAGCAATGTGGGCGCACAGACCGGGAAGATCTCGTCGGACGCGGTGAACGCCAGCCGGGCCGTCCCCGATGGCCGGCCGGCGGTCTGGATCGCCACATCGAATTGCTCCTTAGCTTCCGTCAGCGGCCTGAGCGCCGTGACGACGCGAAGCTCCGCGCCGGGATGGCGCTCGTGGAAGCGGGCAAGCCTGGGCATCAGCCAGTAAAACGCCTCGCAGAGCTGGCAATGGAGGATCAGTTCATCCGACCGCCGGTCTCCACGCAGATAGTCGACCTCCGCGGCGATGTCGGCGAGGGCCGCGCTCACCACTCGCCCAAGCCTCCGCCCTTCATCGGTCAGAAACACCGCCCGGTTCCGGCGCTCAAAGAGCTTGGTTCCCAGGTCGCGCTCCAACTGCCCGATCTGCTTGCTCACCGCCGTTTGGGTCATCCCAAGCTCCGCGGCCGCCAGTGTGAAGCTCTCATGGCGCGCGGCCGCTTCGAACGGCTTCAAGCGGGACAGCGGCGGCAAGGTGCGGGTCGGACTATCCATGACTGTGCCTCATGTGAAATGACCAGGAATTCGTTTTTCTTCGCCAGTGATACATGATTTTCCTGGATTCTTGGACGGGCGCATCTCGCCCCACGGCACGGTCATGCGATCCGCATGCTCACTCCGGCGGGAGACCAGGCAAACATGACCGACGCATCGCCAACCTATCGCACCGGACGGGCCGCGCTGGCCATCGTCACCGCCGTCCTGGCC
>NZ_CFHWAF010000199.1:0-6047 GCF_984452065.1 Hoeflea sp.
CATGGGTTAACCTCCCCGATCTGGCGGTGTGAAAATAAGGAGCGCGGGCGGGGCTCGCCCTGTCCCGCGCTCCGTGGCACATCATTGCGCCGGCTGCTCCTTCCCGCGCTTGCCGATGCGGCTGAGCGCCGCCCGCAAGTCGTCGAGATCCTTGAACCGGGCCGTTAAGGTCAGGCTGCTTCCGCGATCGGCCAGCGTCACTTTTTCCGATCCGGTGAAGAGTTCGGCCAGTTCGGCCTCGGCTTCGATTTTCTGCTGTGCTTCGGTGGCGATCGCCTGATCGACCGAGGACAGCACATATTCTTCTCCGAACCCGCCCTGGGGCTCCTTGAGCCAGAAGTAGCAGACCACCCAGCTGATCAGCGCGCCGGTGGCGATGATGAAGAAGAACTGTGAGGGCGTCACGAACATGAAGATGAACAGGTAGAACACTGCTCCGACATTGCCGTAGGCGCCCGCCATGCCGGCGATCTGTCCGGTGACCCGGCGCTTGATCGACGGGATGATGCCGAACGTCGCGCCCTCCGCTCCCTGCACGAAGAACGAGCAGCCGATGGTGATCGCAATCGCGATGATCAGCGGCCAGGAGGAGTTCAACAGACCCATCAAGGCAAAGCCGATGGCGATGCCCATCATATAAGCGAGCATGACGAAGCGGCGGTTGCCCATCCGGTCGGACACCAGACCGCCCATGGGACGCGCCACCAGGTTGACGAAGGCGAAGGCCGAGGCGATCAGACCGGCGGTCACCGGGTTCAACCCCCAGGTTTCCTGGAAGAACATCGGCAGCATGGACACAACAGCCAGCTCCGCGCCGAAGTTTGCGAAGTAGGTGGTGTTCAGGGCCGCGACCGAACTGAACGGATAGCGGTCGTCCTTGGGCACACCCTTCTTCAGGATCGGCATGTTGACGCGAATGGCCTGCCAGACCTGATAGAGGACAACGACTGCAATTGCCGCATAGCAAAGCGAAGCGACGAACCCGTCGATATAGCCCATCATCTGGACCCGGTAGACGAGGATCGACAGGATGCCCACAAGCGGCACGGTAAAGATCACCAGAAGAACGAGATCGCGGAAGGTCGAGACCTCGAGCGCGGCCGCCTTGCGCGGTTTCCTGTGCGTGTCCTTGGTCGGCCCGTCGGTGATGGCGAACCAATAGAAGACGCCGTAAATCGCCATGATCGCGCCGGAGGTCGCGATGGCGTAGCGCCAGCCGTCATCGCCGCCGTAAAGCACCAGAGCAACGGTGGGTATGGTCATGGCCGCGGCGGCTGAACCGAAATTACCCCAACCGGCATAAAACCCCTCGGCAAAGCCGATATGGCGCGGTTTGAACCACAGGGCCGTCATGTGGATTCCGACGACGAACGACGCGCCGACCGAGCTCAGGATAAGCCGGGAGACGAAGAGCTGTTCCTTCGTGTCGCCGAAAGCGAAGAAGAAGGTCGGTATGGCCATCGAGACCATCAGGACGGAGAAGACCCGCCTCGGCCCCCATTTGTCGAGCGCCATGCCGACAATGATCCGCGCAGGGATCGTAAGCGCCACGTTGGCGATCGCGAAAAGCCGGATGTCGTCGCGCGTCAGCCAATCGGCCGATGCCAGGATCGACGACGCGAGCGGCGCCATGTTGAACCAGACATAGAAGGTAATGAAGAACGCAATCCATGTGAGATGGAGAGCGCGTATCTCACGGTTCCTGAACCGGAAGAGGTCAGAGACTTGCATGGGAGGTGTCCTTTGCGTTTGCTTGCCGCAGGGCTAGGCGGCGGGCTCGTGTGTTGGGATGATAAGGACAGGACATTTGACGCGGCGCGCCAGGAAGGCCGAGACCGACCCGAAGGTCATGTGGTCGAACTCCTCGACGATCGCGTCGATCCGCTTGGTTATGAAACCGAGCGGCTTGTGATCCGGCTGATGGCTGTGGCGGGCCATAACCAGGATGTCGGGATTCTTTTCCTCGGTCGCGCGCAGGATCATCTTGCGGGCATCGCCCTCGGCCAGCATCACCTTCGCCGGAAAACCGGCGGCGACCAGCTCGGCGGCGGCGGCCTCGACACCGGCCTTCTGCGCCGCATACTGCTCGTTGAAAAGATCGTCGGCCCCGGACGTCGCACTGCCCACATCCTCGATCACCGAGACCAGCGTGATCGAGGGATTCAGCGGTCCGAACATCTCCTTTACCGCATCGAGCGTTATTCGCGCGTTGCGCGAATTGTCATAGGCGAGCATTAGATCCATTGTCGTTCCTTTCGGCATTGGGCGGCCCGGATCGAGCCACCGACCCCGCAATCGGCCGACAACAGTTCTTGCTTAGAAGAGGTCGAAAAAACTTGATCTAAGTCATGCGATAGTATTTTATATAACAAAATAAATAAGTTACATAAAAATATCATAGACCGGCAAACAGAATGACGCCCCGCGGCGCCGACAAAGAGTGTACGGTCGTTGACATTTCTGAAAAAAGAAATTGACAAATATCAAGCGGCGACGGAATAGCCTTTGTCGAAGACGTCCGCCCTCGCCGCCAGCTTTTCAGTCCGCCTCCGCCGGAAGATCCTGCCTGAACCCGTTCGGCCTTTCACGGAACGGCTGTGGATAGGCCGGCTTGCGAATCACGCCGCGGTCCGATACCCCGGGTGACGTGGTCGCTCGTATGTTTGCTTTGTGTCATTTTTCGAACGGATCAGTCGACAACAATGCTGACGAATGCCTCAATTCTTCTGACCGGCGGCACCGGGTCATTCGGCCATGCCTTCGTTCCGCTGACATTGAAAAAATACAATCCCAAGCGCCTCGTGGTCTTTTCACGCGATGAGATGAAGCAGTGGGAGATGGCGAAGCTCTATCGCGACGACCGGCGTGTCCGCTTCTTCATCGGCGATGTGCGCGACAAGGAACGCCTTGCCCGCGCGTTGAACGGCATCGAGTTCGTCGTCCACGCAGCCGCCACCAAAATCGTGCCGACGGCTGAATACAACCCGTTCGAATGCGTCAAGACCAACATCAATGGCGCGATGAACCTGATCGACACCTGCATCGATGCCGGCGTCAGGCGTGTCGTCGCCCTTTCGACGGACAAGGCCAGCAGCCCGGCCAATCTCTACGGAGCGACAAAACTCGCATCCGACAAGCTCTTCATCGCCGGCAATTCCTACAGCGGCACGGACGGAACCCGGTTTGCCGTCGTGCGCTACGGCAACGTCATGGGTTCGCGCGGATCGGTGATCCCCTTTTTCATGTCCCTGCGGGAAAAGGGCGCGTTACCGATCACAGATACGCGCATGACCCGGTTCATGATCACCCGCGAACAGGGTGTTGAACTGGTCTGGACGGCGATTGACGACATGATCGGCGGTGAGATCTACGTCAGGAAAATCCCGTCGATGGGGATCATGGATATCGCCGAAACGATCGCTCCGAATGCATCAAGGGACATCATCGGGATCCGGCCCGGCGAAAAACTGCACGAGCAGATGATCGGCTTCGAGGACGCGCCTTACACCTATGAATATGGGAGCCATTACAAGATCCTGCCGGCGATAAACAGCTGGTCGAAGGATCCGGCCCGTATCGGTGACGGGAAAAAGGTCGCGTCCGATTTCATCTACAGCTCGGATCAGAATTCCGAATGGATGTCACAGGGCGAACTGGCCGAATGGATAGATCAGAACCGCCAACACCTGTTATAGACGGCCCATGATCCCCTATGGCCGACAAACCGTTTCGCAAGCCGATATCGACGCGGTCGTCGATGTCCTGAAGTCCGACTTCCTGACCCAGGGACCGGCGGTTGAAAGGTTCGAGGCGGCCGTTGCCGGCTATTGCGGCGCCGCGCGGGCGGTGTCGGCAAACAATGCGACCGCCGCACTCCACCTGGCCTGCCTTGCCCTTGACGTCGGTCCGGGCGATCGCGTCTGGACAAGCCCGGTCAGCTTTGTCGCCAGCGCCAATTGCGCGCGCTATTGCGGCGCCGAGGTCGATTTTGTCGACATCGATCCTGAAACCTACACGATGAGCGCCACCGCCCTGTCCGACAAGCTGGCGGAGGCGGCCAAGCGCAACCGGCTGCCGAAAGTCGTTATTCCCGTGCATCTCGCCGGGCAGTCATGCGCGATGGACGAGATCGGTCGGCTTGCCGGCGAATACGGTTTTTGTGTTGTGGAGGACGCGTCCCACGCCATCGGCAGCAGCTATCAGGGCGAACCGGTGGGCAATTGCCGCCACAGCGATATCGCCGTCTTCAGCTTCCACCCGGTCAAGATCATAACAACCGGCGAAGGCGGCATGGCGGTCACCAACCGGCCGGAACTGGCCGACAGGATGGCATTGCTGCGCTCGCACGGCATTACCCGCGACCCGGCCCTCATGGATGGTCCGTCCGAGGGTCCCTGGTACTACCAGCAACTGGAACTCGGTCACAATTACAGGCTGACCGACATTCAGGCAGCGCTGGGGTACAACCAGCTTCAGACGCTGGATGCCTTTGTCGAACGACGCACGGAATTGGCGGATCGCTATGAAACGGTGCTGCGGCCACTCCCGCTCGCTCTGCCCGTGCAGCATGCCGACACCGCTTCGGCCTGGCATCTTTATATTGTACGCCTGATGAAGGACCGGACCGCTTCGGATCATCGCGAGGTCTTTGAAAAAATGCGAGGGGCCGGCATCGGCGTCAACCTGCACTACATCCCGATCCATCTGCAGCCCTACTACCGAAACCTCGGTTTCGGCCCCGGTGATTTTCCGAACGCCGAGCGCTATTACGAGGAAGCCATAACGCTGCCCCTTTTCCCGGGACTGACCGACGCCGAGCAGGACCAGGTTGTCGAATGCCTGCGGCAGGCGATTGAGCGATAAAACAAAAAAAAGCGGTTTTACCCGATATCGATTTTCGTTTCCCTGTCCAGCTTCGATATAAGGTCCTGATCGGTCTTGTAGGGAACGATGAGGTGCCGGTTGATGGCGGCCAGCTTGTCGTCGCCGTCAAGGACCTTGAGGGCATTGGTCAGCGACGGGCCCAGGTTTTCGCGCTCCAGCCTCTCATAGAGCTGCGAGAACATCTCCAGATCCTCCGGATAGTCCAGCGTCAGCCGGTGGTCCCTGATCAGATCATCCGGCAAATCGACCATTTCGACCTTGAAGACATGTCTGTTGTTCTGGAAATACCAGGTCATGTATTCCGAATGCCGGGCGCCGCCTTTCAGGGCGATCACACGCTGCAGCGCTTCGCGGTTGATAATCTCCGTTCCGGTTCCCACGGTGATGTCCCGAGCCACGGTGTAGTCGGCACCGGACGCGAAATGGTGCTCAAGCAATATCGCGGCAATTTCCGATGACACGATCGGGCAATCCGCGGTCACCCGGATCACGACATCGATCCCGTAGGCCTCACAGGCGCCGAGATAGCGCTGGATGACATCGTCGGGATCGCCGCGCCAGAAGCGCGCGCGGCCGCCCAACGTATGGTTCTCCAGAGCCGCATCTTCCTCGACCGTCGACGTCGCCAGCACGACAAGGTCGGCGCCCTCGATCGCCAGGCAGCTCTCCAGGCAGCGCTCGACCGACGGGCGGCCGGCGATGGATGCCACCGCCTTTCTTTCCAGGCGGGCGGATTTCATGCGGCAGGCGACGATGACCCCGACCCTTGCGGGCCGGAACTGGCTGGCCTTGATCGTCCGACCCTTGCCGATCGGCACTGCCAGAATGCCTGGGCGTTTTTGAACATCCATCAATTCGCTGAACGGATCGCCGGGCTGCGCGGTTCTGCGGTAAACGAGATCGGACGGCGCAATCGTCGAGCCATCGGGCAAATCATGCGCGGCAACCGGAACCTGAACGGTTGTTGCCAGATATTTTTTTTCCGGGCCCGAAATGAACGGCACACCCGCCATTGCGGGAAGGGCCGTCAGGCGATCGGCAACGATCTGCATTTCATCCGGCTGCAGCGCGGAGTGATAATCGTATTTTGCCCCGGCGCGGTCGAGGCAGATGTGTTTCTCCACCATGCTGACGGAAACACTCATGGTGTCCGCGACTTCCCG
>NZ_CFHWAF010000200.1:0-5844 GCF_984452065.1 Hoeflea sp.
GCGTTGAAGCGACGGAGCATGTCGGACCCATTACCGTCTGGCGCAAGGACCTGCGCCGGGGGTCGGGCGGCGCCGGCATGTTTCGCGGCGGCCTCGGCCAGACCATCGAGATCGAGCCGCGCGCGGGATACGACTTCTACTTCAACGCCATGTTCGACCGGGTCGAAAACCCGGCACGCGGGCGTGAAAACGGAACCCGGGGCGGCGAGGGCCGCGTCGAATTGACGGACGGGACGCGATTGAAGAGCAAGGGCCGGCAATTGGTGCGCAACGGTGAGCGCCTGCGGCTCAGCCTGCCGGGCGGCGGCGGTTATGGCGACCCGCGCGCACGGGCAAGGGATCTGGTGGAGGCCGATCTCAGCGCCGGGATGATCACGCCGGAGCAGGCAAAGAGCGATTACGGCTATGATGATTAAGGAGACGGCGCAATGACCGACAAACCACTCGCACTTGTAACCGGCGCCGCCCGGGGTATCGGGTTCGCCTGCGCGCAGGCTCTGGCGGAAGACGGCTTCCGGATCATCGTCTGCGATATCAATGCGCCGGGTGCCTCGGCGGCGGCGGAAAAGCTCGGTGGCGGACATGTCGGCATCGGATGCGATATGGGCGATATCGGGCAGGTCAACGCCATGTTCGACGGGATCGAATCCGAGCACGGCCCGCTGGAGGTTCTCGTCAACAATGCAGGCATCGCCATGCCCGGCGATTTTCTCGAATACGATATCGAGGCCTTCGACACGGTCATGAACGTCAATCTGCGAGGCGTCTTCGTGGCCATACAAAGGGCGGCGAAATCGATGGTCGCCAACCGGATCGAGGGTGCGATCGTCAACATGTCATCCATCAACGCGCAGGTGGCGATCCCGTCGATACCGGCCTATTGCGCATCCAAGGGCGCTGTCATGCAGCTGACAAAAGTGGCGGCGCTGGCGCTGGCACCGCACAATATCCGCGTCAACGCGGTCGGCCCCGGCTCGATCGACACCGAGATGATGGCCGGCGTCAACGCCAATCCCGAGGCCATGAAGATGGTCATGTCGCGCACGCCGCTGAAGCGCATCGGCACGCCGCGGGAAATCGGCAACGTCGTCGCCTTTCTCGCAGGCCGCAAGGCAAGCTACGTGACCGGTGAGACCATCTATGTGGATGGCGGCCGCATCGGCATGAACTACACCTGCTGAGGCTGGGGCGATGTCGCGCTATCACGAGACCTATGCCGCCTGGAAAGCCGATCCGGTGGACTTTTGGGGAGACGCCGCGGCGGCAATCGACTGGTTCAAACCGGCCGAGCGCGTCTTCGATCCGGATATCGGAGCCTATGGGCGCTGGTTCCCCGGCGCGCTTTGCAACACCTGCTACAACTGCGTCGACCGTCATGTCGAGGCGGGGCACGGCGAGCGCACGGCGCTCGTTTACGACAGTCCGGTCACGAGCACAGTCAAGCGCTTCACTTTCCTGGAACTGCAAAACCAGGTCGGAGCGCTGGCGGCCGTGATGCGGGAAAACGGCGTTACCGCCGGCGACCGCGTGATTATCTATATGCCGATGGTGCCCGAGGCCGTTTTCGCGATGCTTGCCTGCGCCCGCCTCGGTGCGGTGCATTCCGTCGTCTTCGGCGGCTTCGCGGCGAATGAGCTGGCGACGCGCATCGACGATGCAACGCCGAAATTTATCATATCCGCGTCCTGCGGTATCGAGCCGAACCGCGTCGTTGCCTACAAGCCGCTTCTTGACGAAGCGATAGAACTGGCAACGGCGAAGCCGGAACGATGCCTGATCCTGCAACGCGAGGCGCTCGCCTGCGAGCTCATAGCAGGACGGGACCTTGATTATGCCGAGGCGGTCGGTGCCGCGCTTGCCGCCGGCACGTCCACGGAATGCGTTCCGGTGGCGGCAACCGACCCGCTCTATATCCTCTACACGTCAGGAACCACCGGCCAGCCGAAGGGTGTCGTCCGCGACAATGGCGGGCACATGGTGGCGCTTCGCTGGACGATGCAGAACCATTACGGCGTTCAGCCGGGCGAGACGTTCTGGGCGGCCTCCGACGTCGGCTGGGTCGTCGGGCATTCCTATATCTGCTACGGCCCGCTGCTGCAGGGCTGCGCGACGGTCCTTTATGAAGGCAAACCCGTGGGGACACCGGATGCGGGCGTTTTCTGGAGGGTGATTCAGGACCATGGCGTGGCGGCGCTCTTTACGGCGCCGACGGCCTTTCGTGCGATCAAGAAGGAGGATCCGTCCGGCTCCCTGATCGCCCGTTACGACCTTTCGAAATTCAGGACGCTGTTTCTCGCCGGCGAGCGGTCCGACCCTGCCACCATCGAATGGGCGCAGGCCCATTTGCAGCGGCCGGTGGTCGACCATTGGTGGCAGACCGAAACCGGCTGGCCGATGTCGGGCAACCCGGTCGGCCTCGGCCTGCTGCCGATCAAACCCGGCTCGCCCGGCGTGCCGATGCCCGGCTACGATATTCAGGTGCTCGACGATGGCGGCCTTGCCGTGCCCGCCGGAACGCTCGGCAACATTGTCTGCAAACTGCCGCTTCCCCCATCCGGCTTTCCGACACTCTGGAATGCGGAGGAACGGTTCCGGAAAGCCTATCTGGACGAGTTCCCCGGTTACTACGCCACCGCCGATGCGGGCATTATCGACGAGGACGGCTATGTCTTCATCATGGCGCGCACCGATGACATCATCAATGTCGCCGGTCACCGCCTTTCCACCGGCGCGATGGAAGAGGTGATCGCCGGCCATCCGGTCATTGCCGAATGCGCGGTGGTCGGTGTTGCGGACAGCCTCAAAGGGCAGATACCGCTCGGCTTCTACGTCACCAATGCGGGCGCGCAGTTCGATCCCGAGGACCTCGAACGCGACCTTGTCGCCCTGGTGCGGGAAAAGATCGGTCCCGTCGCCGCCTTCAAAACGGCGGTTGAGGTGGCGCGTCTTCCCAAGACCCGCTCCGGCAAGGTGCTGCGCGGCACCATGCAGAAAATTGCCGACGGCGACGCCTGGAAGATGCCGGCGGCCATCGACGATCCGCTGATCCTGGACGAAATCGGCGCCGCCCTGGAGGCGCGGGGCCTGCTGGGTTGACGGCAGATGCGAGACGGTGTGTTTGATGCTCGCGGCCGCGGGCGAAAAGCGTCATCGTAACGCTGCAACGGACACGCGCTAAGGGACAACGGCGCCGGCACGTCTCAGCGTACCCCAGATGCGGGATTGCAGGTCCGGTGTGTCGCCGGTGCGCCGTCGTGCGACGATGTGCATGTCCAGGCTGCCGAACTGCTCGCTGAGATCGGTAAGCCGCCCGTCCTTGAGATCGGCCTGGGCCAGGGCCTCGGGGACCCATGCGACACCGACGCCCGCTGTTGCCATCTGCATGGCCGCAAGCGTCAGCGCCGTCTCGGCGACGATGTTGAGCCGGCATTGGCGTTCGATGCGCGGAAAGATGTATCGCTCGATGGCATTCCCCAAAAAGACATCGGCGGGATAGGCGATCATGTCGAGATCGCCCATATGAAAACGCCACAGCATCTGCCTTGCCTTGTCAGCCTTGTAAACCGGAACAAGATTCTCGTCGGCGATGAAGGCCTCTTCCGTGATCGCGTCCCGGTCGTCCGGGCTGTCGGAGGCAAGACTGTATGTGATCGAAAAGTCGGCCTGTCCCGTAAGCAAAAAGGCGTCGCACTCATCGAGATTGGCCGAACGCAAACGCACATGCGCCTTGCCGAGGCTGGAAACCAGCTTGACGATCTGCGGCCCGAGCGATGCCGTGATGGCGTGCTGGCAGGCAACGACGACCAGGCGCGAACCCGACCGGCTCTCGGTCTGGATCTGCTTGATCAGATTGCGCTGGTGCCGGGCCGCCTCGCGCAGTTCTTCCTCATGATTGCGCAAGGCGATGGCGGGCTGGTTGGGCTTGGACCGCCGATCGATCAGAACGACGTCCAGGAGCAGCTCAAGCGTCTGGATGCGCCGCGAGAAGGCGGACTGCGAAATGTTGCGCACGGCCGCCGCCTCGACGACGGAGCCGGTGTCGAGCAGTGCAATGATGTCATCGAGCCAGTCGATTCTCATGATGTCTCCAGGACAATATGCAATTTTTGCATGTTTTATACCGAAAATTGCATTTGAACCCACATAAACACCGTGCCAACATAAGCTGAATAATCGAAAGGGAGAAACAATCCATGCATTTTTCGCGTTTTCCGCGCGTGTATCTGGCACACCTGCCGACGGCTCTCGAGCCGATGGACCGGCTTTCAGAAGCGCTCGGCGGTCCGCGCATCTGGATCAAGCGCGACGATTGCACGGGCCTGTCGACCGGCGGCAACAAGACGCGAAAGCTCGAATTCCTTATGGCGGAGGCGGTGGCAGAGGGCGCCGATCTTGTCATCACCCAGGGCGCGACCCAATCCAATCACGCCCGCCAGACAGCCGCCTTCGCCGCGCGCATGGGCATGGATTGTCATATCCTCCTGGAGGACCGCACCGGATCCGAAGACGCCAATTACAACAGCAACGGCAATGTGTTCCTGGACTATCTGCATGGCGCAAGCGCCGAGAAGCGCCCCGGCGGCGTTGATATGAACGCCGAGATGGAGGCTGCCGCCGAGAGGTTCCGTGCCCGAGGGCGCAAGGTCTACACGATTCCCGGCGGCGGCTCGAACCCCACCGGCGCCCTCGGCTACGCCAATGCCGCCATGGAGCTGGTGCAGCAGGCCAATTCGATGGACCTGGAACTCGACCGGATCGTTCATGCAACCGGAAGCGCGGGCACGCAGGCCGGCCTGATCGTCGGTCTGAAGGCGATCAACGCCGATATTCCGCTGCTTGGCATCGGCGTGCGCGCGCCCAAGCCGAAACAGGAAGAGAGCGTCTACAACCTTGCCGTCGCAACGGCCGAGAAACTTGGATGCCCTGGCGTGGTCCGGCGTGAGGATGTCGTTGCCAACACCGACTATGTCGGGGAGGGCTATGGCATTCCGACGCCGGAGTGCCTGCAGGCGATCGAGATGTTCGCCCGCCTTGAGGGGATCCTGCTCGACCCCGTCTATTCGGGCAAGGGCGCGGCCGGCCTGATCGACCTGATCCGAAAGGGAGAGCTGTCCGGGGACGAAAACATCGTCTTCCTGCATACCGGCGGCGCGGTTGCGCTGTTCGGCTACACCGACGCCTTCGGCTATGGCGGCAAGACCGATGCTTTCGGCTATGACGAGCCGGTCATGCAGACCGCAGGCTAAATGGAGACGCTGTTGACCCCGTTCCGCGGCAACTTCACCCAACAGAAAGCGATACCGGATGCTGCGGTTGCGGCCGCCGTAGACGTCATGCGCAGCGGCCGCCTGCACCGATACAACACGCAAGGCGATGAACCGAGCATCGTTTCCAATCTCGAACGCGCCTTTGCGGACTATCAGGGCGCCAGATACTGCCTGGCCTGCGCGTCCGGCGGATATGCGATGTCGCTGGCCCTGCGGGCTGCCCTCGTCGAACCGGGCGCGCCCGTCCTTACCAACGGTTTCACGCTGGCGCCCGTCCCTGGCGCAATCGCCGGCGTCGGTGCCAGACCGGTGCTTGTGGAGATCACCGAAGATCTGGTCATCGATCTTGACGATCTGAAACGGAAGATCGTCTCGACCGGTTCCAGGGTGCTGTTGCTTTCCAACATGCGGGGCCATCTGTGCAATATGGACGCGCTTGTCGCCATGCTTGATGAAACCGGGGTCGTTCTGCTTGAGGATTGCGCACATACGATGGGCGCGCGCTGGAATGGACGGCTGAGCGGCGGTTTCGGGCTGGCCGGATGCTTTTCGACACAGACATACAAGCACATCAATT
>NZ_CFHWAF010000201.1:0-5771 GCF_984452065.1 Hoeflea sp.
CTACCCGAATGTCGAGACCATGGACGGGCTGAGCATGGCCTTTGACGACTGGCGCTTCAACGTGCGCGCGTCAAACACCGAACCGCTTCTGCGGCTGAATGTGGAAGCGCGCGGCGATACCGAACTGGTCGCGAAAAAGGTCGCAGAGATCAGGGGCCTGATCGAGGCCCCGTAACACCGGACCCATTCAACTGCCGCCATCCTCGGCATTGGGATGGAAAAGCTGCTGTCCTTCCAGGCGGAACGCCGCGATCGCGGCCTGCCCTTCCGGGCCGAGCAACCAGTCGACAAAGAGCTGCGATGCCTGCTGCTTGATATTCGGGCAATGCGCCGGATCGATGGTGACGACACCGTACTGATTGAACAGCGCCGGATCGCCTTCCAGCAAGATATCGTGCCCGGCCCGGTTGCCGAAGCTGATCCAGGTGGCACGATCGGTCAGGACATAGGCCTCCATGCCGATGGCGACATTGAGCGTGGCGCCCATCCCGGAACCGGTTTCGCGATACCATGTACCGCTGCTGGCCACCGGATCGATACCTGTGTCTTGCCACAGCGAGAGTTCCTTCTTGTGGGTCCCTGAATCGTCGCCGCGCGACACGAAGGCGCTGCCTTCACGCGCGATCTTTTGCAGCGCGGCGCCGATCTCGGTCTCATCGGCTATGCCGGCGGGGTCACCGGCGGGACCGACAAGGACAAAGTCATTATACATGACATCATGGCGCGCCTTGCCGCCGCCGTCGCGCACAAAGGCCTCCTCCGCCTGCCTGGCGTGGACGAGCAGGAGGTCGCCGTCGCAATTGCCGGCATTCTTGATGGCCTGTCCGGTGCCCACCGCAACCACGCGGACCTGAATGCCCGTCTTTTCCTGAAATTGCGGCAGCAGATGATCGTAGAGACCGGAATTCTGCGTCGATGTGGTCGACTGCAGCAGGATGAATTCATCGGCCGACAGGGCCACGACTGTGGCGACCAACAGGGCTGCGGCGGCGGTTCCAATTGTTCGCATAATAAACATCGTAGAGGTCCTTTCCTTATCTAAATCAATATTTTGCCGGAGATAAAATCCTGCGCCTGGACAGTCGAAGGCGATCCGAAAAAGCGGTCCGTCGGTGCATGTTCCACCACCTTGCCGTGATGCATGAAGATGACATCGTCGCCGATGCGCCGGGCCTGTGCAAGGTCGTGGGCGATCAGCACAATGCGCATGCCGCCCCTGCTCGCATCCTTGACCATTGCCTCAATCGTCTGCGTCGATGCCGGATCGAGGCTTGATGTCGGCTCGTCCAGGAACAGAAGGTCCGGCGCGGTTGCCAGCGCCCTCGCCAGAGCAAGGCGTTGCGTCTCGCCCCCGGACAACACCCGCGCGGAGGAATTGATCAGCGCCGAGAGGCGCGCGGCGTCCAGTGCCCGTTCGGCCCTTTCCCGCGCTTCGGCATTGCCGTAGCCGACGGCGCGCAAGGCATATTCGATGTTGGACCGGGCGGAGCGGCGCAGCAGAACCGGCCTTTGCAGGACCATTCCGAAGCGGCAGTAGCGCTGCCGGTCAGGCGGCACGCCGTTCCACAGGACGGTGCCGCTGTCCGGTTCGAGCAACCCGGCCATGATGTTCAAAAGCAGCGATTTGCCCGCGCCGTTGGGCCCGACCAGCACCGTCGTGCCGGTTCCGCCGATCGTCAGGGCGCCGACATCGAGAAGCACCCGGCCCTTGCGGCGCACGAACAGCTCTTGCGCCGTGACCGGCAATATCGGCTTGGTCGCCTCCTGCAGGGCGGAGCGGCGCGGTTCATCCATAGGCGGACCGCTGTGCCGCCGCGCGCAGGAGATAAACCAACGCGTTGACCGCAAAAGCAAGGACCACCAGCACGATGCCCAGGCCCAGCGCCAGCCCCAGATTGCCCTTCGACGTTTCCAGCGCGATCGCCGTCGTCATGACCCGGGTGACATGATTGATGTTTCCGCCCACGATGATCACTGCGCCGACTTCCGCTATCGCCCGGCCGAAGCCCGCCAGGAGCGCTGTCATCAGGCTGTAACGCGCCTCCCACAACAAGGTACGCAGCCGCGCGAACGGCCCGCGTCCGAAAAGCATGAGCTGGTCACGATATTCGTCGTTCAGATCTTCCAGGGTCTGCCGTGTCAAAGCCGCGATGATCGGCATGACCAGGATCGTCTGTGCGATGATCATGGCGGTGGGTGTGTAAAGAAGCTGAAGCGGCCCAAGCGCGCCGGCATTCGACAGCAGCAGATAGACCACAAGTCCGACAACGACCGGCGGCAGACCCATCAGCGCCGTCACCGTGACGATGACGACACCGCGCCCCGGAAACCGCGACACCGCAATGAACGCGCCGACCGGCAGGCCGATGATCGCGCCGATGATCACGGCGGTGACGCTGACTCTCAGCGACAGCCAGACGATTTCCAGAAGCCCCGGATTAAGACCCATGACAAGCCGGAACGCCTCGGGAAAGGATGCGGCAAAGTCCTGCATTTTCAGTGCACTGCCCGATCTACGAGGAACAATGCGCTTCTTAATACGTGAAGTCGGGCAACCATCATACCCAAAACGGCAAAATTGACGGCACCAGTGTCGCTTTCACGCCTGGTTCGACCCGCTGTGCGGCGGCCGTCGCTTCAATCAGCTGTAATGTTCCGACGCCAGGATCAGGTCTTCAACGTCGCTCGCGCTCATCGGCCTGCCATAGAGGTATCCCTGGCCGAAGACGCATCCGAGCTGCAGCAACTTCGCGGCCTGCTCGACGGTCTCGATTCCCTCGGCAATGACTTCAAGATCGAGTCCCTCGCACAGGGCGATAATTGCCTTGACGATATGCTCCGACGGACGATCCCTGGTTATTTCGGAGACAAAGGCGCGATCAATCTTGACCTTGTCGAGCGATATCTCGCGCAGCCGGCCAAGGCTGGACTGCCCGGTCCCGAAATCGTCCAGCGAAATCGAAACGCCTTCCTTATGCAGCCGGTCAATGATGTCGTTGGCGATGGCGGCATCGGCCATGACCGCCGTTTCAGTGATTTCCAGCCCGAGGCGCGACGGCTCGAGGCCGACTTCGGCAAGAACGGCCATGATCCTGCCATGGGTCGAGGGATCGACCAATTGGACCGAGGACAAATTGAAGGACAGGTATTTGTCGTCCGGCCAGTTCAGAGCGGCCCGGGCCGCCTTCTTCAGCAGCACATCGGTCAGGGATTCGATGATGCCGCGCTCTTCGGCCAGCGGAATGAAGGTTCCGGGAGAAACCTCGCCGAGTTCCTCATCGTACCAGCGCGCCAGCGCCTCGAAACCGATCGGCACGCCCGTGCGCAGGTCGACAATGGGCTGGAAAAGGATGTCCATGTCATGCGCGATGACGGCGCGGCGCAGCGATTGCTCGACCTGCGTCGTGCGCTTCATCTCGTCGGCAATGTCGGCCGAATAAAGCGTGACCTGCCCGCGCCCGCGACGCTTTGAACGATAGAGCGCCGTATCGACATTCTCCATCAGTTCCTTGTAGTCCTCGCCGGCATAGGGGTAGATTGCAAGACCCAGGGACGAGGACAGCCGCACCGTCCTTGAACCAAGATCATAGGGTGCGGACAGCACCTCCTGGAAAAGCTCGCTGATCCTTTCCGCGCCGGTCTCGTCGAAAACCAGCGGCAGGACAAAGGCGAAGGCATCGTTCTCCAGCCGCGTGACGACGGCCTCCTGCGGCATGCATGCACGCAAGCGGTGTGCAACCTGGCACAATATGTCATCGCCGGCAGTGCGCCCGAAAAGATCGTTGATCGGCCGGAAACCGTCGATATTGACGAGCCCGATGGTGAAGGGCGCCGGATCGAGCGAACGCTCGCGCACCAGTTTGGTGATCTTTTCACGAAGTCTCGTCCTGTTGCCGAGACCGGTCAAAGGATCCGTATAGGAGATCGCGTCCGCCCCGCCCATGGTCCGTAAATGACCCGGGGCCAGTTCAACTGACATCGCCTCTTCCTTGCGCCCACATGGTGGAGGAACACCATTTTTCCGGTTTTGAAAATGACCTATGTAGGTTAAAAAACACCTATCGACAGGTTGTGCAATTTAGGGATACACACCTCAACTTGTTGAAATCAATCAGCTTAGTTTCGCAATCTGAGATATCTTCACCTCTGAAGATCCCGTTCGGAAACCTGAATTGCAGCTTTGAAAGGTCCGGAGACGCCACTCGGAACGGCCTTTGTCCGAAAACCATCGCGATCCGGGAATTTTCCACGCCGAAGCAAGGAATTATCTTTCCTTGGCCACACGAATCCGGGATGATCGGCCATGACCGTCAGACAGCTTCCCGAAACACTGATCAACCAGATCGCCGCCGGCGAGGTCATCGAGCGCCCGGCCAGTGTCGCCAAGGAGCTGATCGAAAACGCGGTGGACGCGGGCGCGCGACGCATTGAAGTCGCGACCGCCGGCGGAGG
Source organism: Hoeflea sp. (assembly GCF_984452065.1). Lineage (NCBI taxonomy): Bacteria > Pseudomonadati > Pseudomonadota > Alphaproteobacteria > Hyphomicrobiales > Rhizobiaceae > Hoeflea > Hoeflea sp. The sequence goes on from NZ_CFHWAF010000201.1 coordinate 4,453, forward strand.
CAAGGCGCTGTTAAGGGTCGCGGATGATGGATGCGGCATGACACAGGACGATCTGGCGCTTGCCGTGCGGCGACACTGTACATCCAAGATCACAGATCATCTCGACAGCATCGCCACGCTCGGCTTTCGCGGCGAGGCCTTGCCGTCGATCGGCTCGGTCGCGAAGCTGAAAATCCAGAGCCGGACCGGCCATGCGGACAGCGGATACGAAGCGCGCATTGCGGGCGGAAAGGAAGAGCCGGTTCGGCCGGCGGCGACCAATCCCGGTACGATCGTCGAGGTGCGCGATCTGTTCTATGCAACGCCGGCACGGCTGAAATTCCTCAAAAGCGACCGGGCGGAATCGGGCGCGGTCACCGAGGTTTTCAAGCGGATCGCCATTGCCTTCCCGCAGGTGCGGATGACCCTTTCGGGCTCCGACCGATCCACGCTGGATTATCCGGCGACCGGCGAGGACAGGCTGGCGCGCATCGGCCAGGTGCTCGGCAAGGACTTCGCCGACAACGCCATCGCCATCGATGCCGAACGTGAAGGGGTGCGGCTTACGGGATTTGCCTGCGTTCCCACCTATAATCGCGCCAATTCGCTGCAGCAATTCGCTTTCGTCAACGGGCGGCCGGTGCAGGACAAGCTCATCATGTCCGCGCTGCGCGGTGCCTATGCCGACACAATTCCGCGCGGCCGCTATCCGGTTGCCGTGCTGTTCATCGAGCTTGACCCGTCGCTCGTGGACGTCAATGTGCATCCGGCAAAGGCCGATGTACGGTTTCGCGACCCCGGCCTCTTGCGCGGGCTCATCGTCGGTGCCATCCGCGAGGCCCTGAGCCGCGAGGGCGACAGGTCCTCAAGCCTCGGCACACAGGACCTTTCAGCCGCCTTCCGGCCCCGGTTCGGCCCGGGGTCAGGACGTTTCACACAGGAGCGGTCCAACGCCGCGCGCGGTTACGATCCGGCGAACTCCCCGTTCAGACCCCACGAGGGGGCGGCTCCCTCCGGACTGTCGGAGGACGCGCAAAGCGGCTTTGAGGCATTTGCGCATCCCACGGCGCGCAACGACGCGCCAGAGGTGCACGCACCCGCGGCGGATCATCCCCTCGGCGCGGCGCGGGCCCAGCTGCATGAGAACTACATCGTGGCACAGACCGGCGACGGGCTTGTCATCGTCGATCAGCACGCGGCCCATGAGCGGCTGGTTTACGAAGATCTGAAGCGGTCGCTCGCAGCGGGCGACACGGCCGCGCAACGGCTTTTGATACCGGAGGTCGTCGATCTGCCGGAGGACGATTGCGCCCGGGTCATGGTTCACTGCCAGGAACTGG
>NZ_CFHWAF010000202.1:0-5703 GCF_984452065.1 Hoeflea sp.
GTCGTGCAACAAGGTCTCACCGCGACGTGCCGCTGCGCGATACGATGCAAGTGCACGATCGCCATCGCTGGTGGTCTTGTCCTGGTAAGGTTCCCCACAGTGTGGGCAAGTGATCCGCCATCCTTGCAATTCGCTTCACAGGACTGGCGGTGGACCAACATCGGTTTGAGTGCAACACGCGCAACGTTGAGCCGGACTCTTGGCGATGAACCGGTGAGCGGCTTTCGGGGCATCAGCCAAGCTCAAGCCGCGAACAGCCTTCGGGCTGACGCCGAACATTCCCGCAATCCGGTCAGCCTGGGCTTTCGTTAAACAAAGGTCGATTGCCCCGAGGGATGTTGCCTCCGGTAGTCCATGGCGCAACATGGTCGAAGACGTTACCCCATAGAAGTCAGCGTGGCGACTGATCCAGGAAGACAGGAGTTCGCCGCGCAGGGGTGGCAAGGAGACGGGCAGGGGTTCCGTCATGCAAAGACCGCCTCGGTATCAAATGCAGGCACCCACTCTTCGACCGCGCTGTCGGTGATGTGTTCGGTCCCGCTTTCGATGGCTTCGATCGCAAGGCAGCCCAGCATCTGGAAAATGTTGGCCGTGATGCCATCCGTAATCTGTAGAATACGTCGCAGGGATTTTGGTGTCAGCACAGATGGTTGCCGCAATGGAGTGTTGCGCAGGATCGACGCGATCAGCGTCTCGAAGTCTTCATTGGCGGGGCAAGTGAGATTCGAACCTACGGCACAGAACGACCCGATCGGTTGACAACGCATTTCAGCACGCCACGACGCCCCATCTGCTTACGCGAAATGGCCACGTAAGCACCGCGTAAGCATTGTTTCCCAATTGGCGGAAATTTCTAAGGGTTTGATTTTATGGAAGAAATTGGCGCACAGCTTTGGATGAAGACGATGACTACGTCTTCGCTATTACACTATGATCAGTTTTCCGGCGCGTTTGTTCCTGGGGTTCAAAGGGTTCTGAGCCGATGCTCGCTTGCGTCGGCCGGCTGCGATGCCGGAGTATCCTCGTGTCAGTCTCTGTAGGTCCAATCCGTAACGGTATCGATCTGTGCGAACACGCCTTCGACACCGTCAGCGGTCGGATCAGCCCGCTCCAGCCATTCTTCAGCCCATGTGATCCACTCTGCAGCAGTTCGATCACCAATCTCGGCTGAGGGTTCCACATCCATCTTACGCAGCGCGGTGAGGAAATTGCGGACAGTACCAAGCTCGTTCCAATTCTGTGCCAACTCTCGGAAGCGACGCCATTGGTTTGCGTCGCGCCTTTGACGTCGCTGCTCTTCATAGCGGCGTTGCTCAGCGAGTTGGCGCTCACGCTCCGCTGCCTCTCGATCCTTGCGCTGCTGAACGAGCAACGGTCCTGCCGCGACAAAGGTGGCCACGATGTCCGGCAGCATGCCTTCCATTGGCCGTTTGTCGGTCTCAAGCCATTTCTTTGGGAGGCCGGCAGGCCATTGCCAGGTCTTGATCTCAAAAACCAGCCATCCCGTCGGCAACAGCTCTTGCCTCCAGCCTCTATCGCCGGGTGAACGCCATCGCTTTTCGCTATCGGTCAGCGGCCGCCGCTGCTGCTTTTGCTTCTCGCGGACCTGGAACTCGACCTTTTCACCCAAAACCTCGACAAACAGGGCACCACACTCTCCCTGTTTGACCTTTCCGCCTTGGCGTTCGATTGCTTTAAACAGCGTATCCAGAATGCGGTGCTTGCGATGGTCCGTGGCGGTGAACTCCTTTGGACGATACAGATCGCGCACCCAAGGGTCCCGTTCGCTACGGGCGCGTTGCTTCTTTTCCTTGTGCTCAGAGAGCCATGAAGCAATCACTGGATGTGGTCTCAGAAGGCGTTCCGGCACGGTTAGGATGTTTTCGTTCGCTCGAGCCTTGTCCACCTGCTGTTTGACCTCCGGCGGTAACTCGATCGGAGGTGGCGCCAACGGTGTCGGGCGAATCGTGATGGGGCGTGCATCGCCGGCTTTCGGCAAAGGTGTCTGTTTTGGCGCTTTGCCGACCGCATGCTTGGCCCAATAGCCGCGAGGTGGGCACGGGACCTTTTCCCTTCGGCAAATCTTAGCGAGACCACTGTCGCTGAGGCCATAGCTCTTGGCCAGCCTTGACATCGGTGTCGCCCACACCGCGCGATAGAGGTCTTCGCGCGTTATCGTTGTCGGCTTTGTCGGACGGGGCGTTGGGGCGGCTTGTGCTGGCTCTGCAACAACAGATGTCTCAGCCTTCCTTCTCCCAGTATCCGCCGCCGATGGTTTCGCTTCGACAGGATTCGACTTGCGCTTAGGCTTCCGTTGGTCCGTATCCAGCACCAGCGGCTCAACACATCCAGAAGGCGTTTTCGGCAAGGGCGGTTGCTCGATAGGCTTGCCGAACTCTTTCCGCATCCAATGTCCGGGCGAAGGCTTTGGAATACCGGCACGCCGCAGCAGTGCACCCAGAACCCCTACGCTAACTCCAAGCTCAGCGGCCAGATGCGTGATAGGTTTCGACCAGACGAGGTCGTAGAGCTCTTGGCGAGTGAAGCGATGTTCCACGGCGATCAAACAAAATGACAGATTCAGTTGTCGGCTCTCATCATCTATGCGGCTCTGAGTAGAACAATATGAGAACAAATGATAGTCTGATTTGAAATCTAGTCGTAGCAATCGCGCCATGATGAGTGGCCGTTTGCCGCGTTGGGATCACTTCTGAGCGTTGGCTGGACTGGGCTTTTCGATCTTTTAACCATCGAAACATATCGTTAAGCTGTTGAAAATGTCGGCTCGGGCCGAGGCGAACATCGTCCCGGTGCTCGTTTCGCGTGAATCGACCAATGGCGGGTGGTTTGCGTGGAACAGGATGTAGCAGCAAAAGCCAAGGCGTTGTCCGGATTCGTCTGGCAGATCGCCGAGTTGCTGCGTGGGGACTTCAAGCGGTCGGAGTATGGCAAGGTCATCTTGCCTTTCGTCGTACTGCGCCGTCTTGACTGCATCCTGGAGCCGGGCCGAAAGGCGGTCATTGAGGCCCACGCCTCGCTACCCGACGGGATCGACGACCAAACCCGCGACATGATGCTGGCAGCCGCCGCGGGAAGCGGCTTGCGCGTTTACAATACGAGCCCTCTGTCCTTTGCCGTCATCAAGGCGCAGGACGCTGGAGACGTGCATAAGAACCTCATCGCGTACATCACCGCGTTCTCGGATTCCGTGCGGGATGTCTTCCTCGATAAGTTCCTGTTCACCGACCAGTTGAAGCGGCTGAATGATGCGGAAATCCTCTGGAAGGTGTTCGAGCAGTTCGCAAAGCTCGATCTCCGGCCCCAGTCGGTTTCGACGCTCGCGATGGGCTATCTGTTCGAAGACCTGATCCGCCGCTTCTCGGAAATCTCCAACGAAACAGCGGGCGAGCACTTCACACCGCGCGAGGTCATTCGCCTCATCGTCGATCTGCTGTTGGTCAACGATGCCGACGCCCTGACCGGCAAGGGCATCATCCGGCAAATATACGATCCGGCATGCGGCACGGGTGGCATGTTGGCGCTTGCCGAAGAAGGCATGCGGGCGCTCAACCCCGATATTCGCGTCGAGCTGTTCGGCCAGGAACTCAACGGCGAGTCCTTCGGCATCTGCAAGTCCGACATGCTGGTGACGGGTCACGACCCCGAGAACATCGCCTTCGGAAACACGCTCACACAGGACGCGCACAAGGAGCGCCGCTTCCACTACATGCTGTCCAACCCACCCTATGGCGTGGACTGGAAGAAGTATCAGGAATCGATCAAGGAAGAGGCGGCGGAGCTTGGCAAGGAAGGCCGCTTCGGCGCTGGTCTACCGCGCATCTCAGACGGCCAGCTTCTTTTCCTTCAACACATGATTTCGAAGATGCGCGACGACGAGGCCGGATCGCGCATCGGCATCGTCATGAACGGCTCGCCCCTCTTCACGGGCGGCGCCGGATCTGGCGAAAGCGAAATCCGCCGCTGGATGTTCGAGAATGATTGGGTGGAGGCCATCGTCGCCCTGCCGACCGATCTCTTCTACAACACCGGTATCCAGACCTATGTGTGGCTGCTGACCAACCGCAAGGAGAAGAAGCGGCGGGGCAAAGTCCAGCTGATCGACGCGTCCGGCGAACAGTTCTGGCGGCCCATGCGCAAGAGCCTCGGGTCCAAGCGCCGCGAAATCCGCGACGATGCGCGCGAGACCATCGCCACCATTTTTCACGAAATGGCAAACGGCAACGGGCGGTGGGCCGAGGTTTCGAAAATCTTCGACACGACCGACTTCGGCTATCGCGAAATCCGTGTCGAGCGCCCGCTGAGACTGAACTTTAGAGTGAGCGAGGAACGCCTGAAGCGTCTGGCGGACGCAAAGGCCTTCCAGAGACTATCGGACGTAGAGAAAGAGGACGTGCTCGACGTTCTTATGGCCTTGCCCGATCGGCTCTTCACCAGTCATGACGTGTTCGAAAAAGAGCTCTCCAAGGCCCTGAGGACTGGGAGCGTGAGGATCACCGCACCGGTGAAAAGGGCGATCCGCAGCGCCCTATCCGAGCGAGACGAGACCGCCGAAATCTGCCGTGACAGACGCGGCAAACCGGAGCCCGATACCGAGCTGCGAGATCACGAGCTGGTACCGCTCAAAGAGGATTGGGAGGACTATTTCGCTCGCGAGGTCACGCCCTTCGTGCCCGATGCTTGGGTGGATGAAACCCACTCTGACGCCACGGACAAGCAGGTTGGTCGCGTCGGCTACGAAATCAACTTCAACCGACACTTCTACACATACGTGCCGCCGCGCCCGCTGGAAGACATCGACGCGGAGTTGAAGACACTTGAAGCCGAAATCGCCGGCCTCCTGAAGGAGGTGTCGGTTTGACGGATAGCCCTATTTTACAAGCATACCCTAGTATGCCGTTGCGTAGACTGGTTTCGATCCGGTCGAGCAACGTGGATAAGGTCATCGAAGAAGGCGAAGACCCGGTCACGCTCTGCAACTATGTTGATGTCTACTACAATGACCGCATCACTGACCAAATCGAGTTTTCGCAAGGATCAGCGAAACAATCCGAGATCGACAAGTTCGCATTGAGGGCTGGTGACGTTGTTATCACGAAAGACAGCGAAACACCCGACGACATAGCTGTCCCGGCACTCGTTGAGCCGAGTGGTGAAGGCATTGTCTGCGCTTACCATCTAGCGATCTTGCGGCCTTTGCCGAAAATGATGAACGGAAATTTCTTGTTCTGGTGCCTAAATTCGAAGCCAGTAAGGGAGGCCTTCGGTATAGAGGCGCAAGGTGTCACACGTTTCGGCCTGACGTTAGGCGGTATGAAAAACGTGCTCCTCCCAGTTCCAGATATCGGCACTCAGAAGTTGGTTGCGGAATATCTTGAGGTTTCCACTCGCCGCTTAGACACCATTATCAAGATGACCGGCGGCAGGGAAGCCGCAAAGCAGTCCAATCCGGCATCACTTCTGGCGCTCCTGCTTGAAAAGCGCGCCGCTCTCATCACTGCCGCTGTCACCGGCGAGATTGACGTGCGCGAGAAGCTGCCCGCTGTCACGACCAAGCCTTATCGCCACCAAGTCCGGTGCATTGTCGGCGCCGAGATCGTCTCGCGGCATCAGGGCAATCCCAAATTCGGGCGGGTAAAACTGCAAAAGGAACTCTATCTCGCCGAAACCCATCTCGGGATCAGC
>NZ_CFHWAF010000203.1:0-5700 GCF_984452065.1 Hoeflea sp.
CAGTTGCATGAGAACTACATCGTGGCACAGACCGGCGACGGGCTTGTCATTGTGGATCAGCATGCGGCCCATGAGCGGCTGGTTTACGAAGATCTGAAGCGATCGCTCGCAGCGGGCAACACGGCCGCGCAACGGCTTTTGATACCGGAGGTCGTCGATCTGCCGGAGGAAGATTGCGACCGGTTCATGGTTCACTGCAAGGAACTGGCCGAACTCGGCCTTGTCGTCGAACGTTTCGGACCCGGCGCCCTCGCCGTGCGGGAGACGCCGGCGATCCTCGGCGAGATCGATGCCGCCGGGCTGGTGCGCGAACTGTGCGACGAGGTGGCCGAATGGAACGACGCGGGCGGGCTGAAGGCGAGGATTGACTACGTCGCGGCGACCATGGCATGCCACGGATCGGTCCGCTCCGGACGGCGGCTGACGCCGAACGAGATGAACAGCCTGCTGCGGCAAATGGAAAACACGCCGGGCTCCGGACAGTGCAATCACGGACGGCCGACCTATATTGAGCTGAAATTGTCTGATATCGAGAAACTGTTCGGCAGGCGATAGAGCGTTTTGACAGGATACGGGAATGAACAGGTTTGAAGGACATGGGTCCGGCGAGGCGAAGATACGTTATCTCGACGCGGACTTTCAGGTCATTACACCCGGCTCCCACGTGCGTTGCGCCGTCACCGGAGAGATCATCCCGCTTGATGAGCTGAAATATTGGAGCGTGGCGCGTCAGGAGCCCTATGTCGATGTGCAGGCGTCGGTGACCGCGGACGAGCGCGCCGGAATCCTGCCGACACGGAAATAACGACTATGCCGGCCGCAAGGCCTTCTTCTTGAAAGACTGTATCGCCTGTTCAATCAGCGTCTGAGCAAGTTTCGGCGGATCGAAGTCCAGCCGGACCTCCAGCACGTCCGTTTTTTCGGCAAGTTCGGCGACCTTGCCTTTTGCATGAGCGAGCCTGACCATGTCCTTGCTGGTGGTGACCAGCTGCAGGTCCTGCGCGGCGGCCGTATCGATCAGTTCGGCGGCCTCATCCTCGGCGAAGTGGTGGTGATCGCCAAAGCTGCGCGCATCGACAATATCGGCGCCGGCTGACCGCAGGCTGGCGAAGAATTTCTCCGGATTTCCGATCGCGGCAAATGCAAGGACCTTCCGGCCCCGAAACCGGCGCGGCCTGATGACGGAAAGCTTTGCCTCGTAGACCGGCTTGGCGGCCCGCCCGGCAACACGGATAACCGGCGCGGCCTCCGGTCCGTCCCCGATAACGAGGAGCGCCGAGGCATGGCGCATCTGATCAACCATCGGTGCACGCACCGGACCACCGGGGATGACGTGGCCGTTGCCGATACCACGCAATGAATCAACCACCAGAAGCGCAAAGTCGAAGCCGATGGCAGCGCTCTGGAAACCGTCATCCATGATGATGAAATCGATGCCCTCCTCGACAAGACGGCGGGCGCCGGCCGACCGGTCGGGCGAGACAACGGTCAGCGCTTTTTTGGCAAGCAGCAAAGGCTCGTCACCGACATCAGCGGCATTGTGGCGTTCGCAGTCGACGACCGTCGCCTTGCGAATGTTGCCGCCATAGCCGCGCGACAGGAACCCCGGTGTCAGCCCCAACCTCTTTGCCGCCGCCCCCATGGCCAGGGCGGTCGGGGTCTTGCCGGCGCCGCCGACGGTGAAGTTACCGACGCAGAACACCGGCACCTCGACGGCGAGCCGGCGCGCGTTTTCCATACGCGAGCGAGCAACGGCCCCGTAAATCCACGACACCGGTGCCAGCGACCAGGCGCGCCAGTCTGCCTTTGTCCACCAGAATGGGGGCGCTTCGCTTACCATCGGTCTATTCGGCTGTCTTCCTGATAGAGCTCGGCCTTCACCGTGAGCGGTTTGATGTAGGGCTCAAGCGTGCGCACGGTCCGCGGCAGCGCACCGCTCAGTTCCTCGACCGTCTTGAGCGCGGCCGTACGCATCTTTTCGCTGGTGCGGCGGTTGCTGAGCAGGAACTCCACCAATTTTGTCAGGGTCTCACCGTCATTGACGAGCCGGGCGCCACCGTTTTTCAGCAGGCTGCGATAGCTGTCTCTGAAATTCTGCACGTTGCGGCCAGAGAGTATGGCGCAATCGAGCATGGCCGGCTCGAGCGGATTGTGCCCGCCCTGCCAGGTCAGCGAGCCGCCGACAAAGGCGATGCGCGCCATCCGGAGATAAAGGCCCATCTCGCCGATGGTATCGCCGAGATAAACCTGCGTCTCCGACGTGATGACATCGCCGCGAGAGCGGCGGGCGACCGCAAGACCGCGGCTTGCCAGCATGTCCTCCACCTCGTCCGCGCGTTCGGGATGGCGCGGCACGATAACCGTCAGCGCCTTGTGACGCGGCTTCAGGGACTGATGCACATCGGCGGCGATGGCTTCCTCGCCGGGATGGGTCGAAACGGCGGCCCATACGCCGCGCTCGCCGATACGATGTCCCAAGCGCCGCAATTCCGTTTCGTCACAGGCAAGCGGCTTGGTGTCGACCTTGAGATTTCCCGATACGGCGACAGGTCTCGCCCCCAGCGCCCTGAACCGCTCGGCATCCTCCTCGGACTGCGCGATCACCATGGAGAGGTTCTCGAACAGCGCCTCGGCCAGATGCGGCCGCCGCCGCCAGTTCGCAAAGGACTTGTCGGACAGGCGCCCGTTGACCAGCACCTGCGGCATGCGGCGGGCGCCCAGTTCCAGGATTGTCATCGGCCAGATCTCGGATTCGGCCATGATCGCAAGGTCGGGTTTCCAATAGTCCAGGAAACGGCTGACCGCCGGTTTGAGATCGAGTGGAACATATTGATGGATGACCCGGTCGCCGAGCCGCTCACTCGCGACCGCCGCCGATGTGACGGTGCCCGTCGTCAGGACGACCGAAATGCCCCGCTTCAGCAATTCCTCGATCAGAGGAATAACGGCGGTGGTCTCGCCGACGCTTGCGGCATGCGCCCAGATCAGGGGTCCTTCGGGCCGTTCCGCGCTGGGGTGGCCATAACGCTCGCGCCGGCGCGAATGCTCTTCCTTGCCCTTGGTTGCGCGGAAAGCCAGGTAGGATCCCAGAAAAGGATAGATCCCCCCGCCAAGCCAGCGGTAGGCCGTCAGGGTCGCACGGGCCCAAAAAAGACTCATGCGGACGTCCTGACTGCCCGGTAGGCTTTTTCGGTTACGCTGTTCAACTCGTCAGTCACCCTTTGACGGAATGTTTCCATCTCGGCAGTCGACACGTCGCGCGGCACATGGATGGGCTTTCCAAGCTTAAGGCAAGCGCGGCCAAATGGTAAATTGATCGTCGTCTTGTCCCACGATTTTTCGATCACATGATGGCGGCTGGTGGCGATGGCCATGGGGAAAATCGGACGCCCCGAAAGTTTCGCCAGCGCGACGATGCCTTCACCGGACTGCCGCGGAGTACCTTTGGATATGTCGGCAATCATGACAATGTTGAAACCGTCCGACAGGGCGTGCGCCATGGACTTCAGGGCACCGACACCGCCTTTCCTCCAGGTCTGGGATCGTTCGCGCCCGCCGGAGCCGCGGATTACGCGGACGCCGCACAGTTTGAGAACCCGGGCATTGATTTCGGCGTCGCGGCTTCTCGAAACAAGCGCGGCAACCGAGCTGTTCCTGCGGTAGACAAAAGGCGCCAGCATCTGCTGCCCGTGCCATAGCGCGATGATAACCGGCAGCTTTCCCTCAACGGCCGCCTCCAGATCGTCGGAATCGGAAACCGGGCGGTTGGTTCCATAAACAAGGCGCAACCCGGCATGCAGGAACGCAGCCGCGACGTTTTGAAATCCGTCCGACGCCAGCAGTCTCTTGCCAAAGCGCTTGAATGCCGTGTTCAATGCCATACCCCGCAGCCAGGTTCGCCCGGTCTGTCTTCAGTTGCAAAAGCCGATGGCTTTCGACCGCAGAACCGGGACCCGGCCAACCGCATCCGCTGGCCTGCTAGTGTTTGCCATCCGCCTCGTCATCGGGATTGAGAAACCGGTGCAGGTGGACAATGAAGTACCGCATGTGAGCGTTGTCAACGGTCTGCTGCGCCTTCGATTTCCAGGCGGCATAGGCGGTTTTGTAGTTCGGATAGATGCCAACGACATCGAGTTCGTCGAGGTCCCTGAAACGAACGTCGTTCAGTGATTCGAGCTCACCGCCGAACACCAGATGCAATAGTTGTTTCTCGCCGGTCTCCATCAGGATCTCCATTACCGCGGACACATATGCCGGACCGGCCTCGCAGCAAGAAAATGCCTGTCCGCAGGGCGGTTTGCTGGAATTTGACTCAAAGGTCAATGCTGCGTGCGACGTTCTCGAGTTCCGCAAGCAGGCTGCCGGAGCCGGCAATGAGCAAGCCGTGGCTGACATCGGCCCCGTTGTATCGGATCGGCGCGCCCTTCCGGTCAAGCAGGGCGCCGCCCGCGTTGCGCAGGATAAGATCGGCGGCGGCCAGATCCCAGTCGTGAGAATCGGGTTTGACCAGCGTTCCGTCCAGCCGCCCGTCGGCGACCATGGCGATGCGGTAGGCAAGCGACGAGACATGGCCGGCGCGCGTCATGCGGTCGACGAACGCCTTCGGCAGGCTCTTGAAGACAGTCTGCGGCATGGACAGGACCATCGGCTTATGGGTCGCGTCGACGCGGATCGGCGCGCCGTTCCTGAGGGTTGCAGTCCCCAAGGAAGCCTCGAAGACCTCGTCCTTCGCCGGGCAGGCGAGCACTCCGCACTGGACTTCGCCGTCCCTGACGACGGCGACGCTCACGCACCACACATCCTCTCCGTTGACATAGGCCCGCGTGCCGTCGATCGGATCGACGACAAAGACGGCCTCATGGCTGAGGCGCGAATGGTCATCCTCGGTTTCCTCGGACAGCCAGCCGTAATCCGGCCGCGCGCGGCACAGGGTGTCTTTGAGAAAACTGTCGACGGCGATGTCCGCTTCGGTGACGGGCGATGTGCCGCCCTTGTACCAGACCTCCGGATCCTTCCGGAAGTATTTCATCGCGATCCGCGCGCCCTCGACCGCGGCTTCGCGTATGAGGGCGAGATCGGCAACTGCGACGCTATTTTCCGGCAAGGGTCATGCCCTCGACCGCCAGCGTCGGGGACGCCGTGCCGTATTTTCGGTCAATGTCGCTGGCCGGCGTGGTGTTCATGAACATATCCTTCAGGTTGGATGCAATCGTCACCTCGGAGACCGGATGGGTCAGTTGACCGTTCTCGATCCAGAAACCGGATGCGCCGCGACTATACTCGCCGGTGATCATGTTGACACCCTGCCCGATCACTTCGGTCACATAAAAACCGGAAGCGATGCCGGCGATGAGCGCCTCCGGCGACGTTTCGCCCGGCTCGAGCGCGAGGTTCGTGGACGCGGGATTGACGTTCGAGCCGCTGCGCACGCCGCGGCCATTGGTCTTCAGACCCAGTTCGCGGGCCGTTCCGGTGGACAGGAACCAGGTCTGAAGGACACCGTCCTCAACCATATCGAGCAATGTTCCGCGCACCCCTTCGCCGTCGAAGGGTCTGGATGCCGGACCGCGCACGACCTGCGGATCGTCGGTAAGCCGCATGCCGGGCTTCATGACAGGCTTGCCCATCATCTCGCGCAGGAAGCTGGTCTTGCGGGCGACCGACGCGCCATTGATCGCGCCGCCCAGATGCCCGACAAAG
>NZ_CFHWAF010000204.1:0-5608 GCF_984452065.1 Hoeflea sp.
GCAATATTATGGCGTGTCGCAGATCCGTGAGGGCAATGTGCAGCGAGGTGTCGAGGCGATCGTGCCGAAATTCGCGCGCGACCTTCTCAAGGCTTACCGCTATTCGCAGGAAGGCGTCACAGATTCGCGCAAGAACCAGATCCTGCCCGCCGAGGAATTGGCGTCCTACGACATTGTCATGCAGGCGGTCGGCTTCTCGCCGGCCAGGGTTTCGGAGACATGGCAACGCAACAGCGCGCTGAAGAACGCCGAAACCCGGATCAAGCGCAGGCGGCAGAAACTGCTCAACGAATTCGCGCTGGCCTACAAGATGGAAGACAGACGGGCCCAGGAAGAGATCCTGGACCGCATCGCCGAGTTCAACGCCAAGCCGATGCATTTGCCTGTCGCCATCACCGGCAGGACCATCCGGCAGTCGCTCAAAAACCGTGTGGTAAACGAGGCGAAACGCATTGACGGCGCCCTGATCCAGAACCCGCGGCTTGGTGAAATGCTGCGCGAGCAACTGCCCGACCTGGTCTACCGGTGATCACAGGTAAGAGCATTCCCGCCGCGAACTGACAGTGATTATTCCAGTGCCGCTGCCTTACAGCGGTTGAGCATGTCGCGCGCCGCGGGCCGACCGGAGCGTGCCATTTCGGGGGATAGCACTTTTATTGACATTCGTATTTTTCGTACTACATTTATTGCATGAAAATCGTATGGGACGAACCGAAGCGCCGGACGAATTTGGCAACTCACGGCTGGGACTTCGCTGATCTGACGATGGAGTTTTTTGCAGATTCAACAGTGATTGAAGCCAAACGCGAGCGCCTTATGGCCATTGGCCATTTTCGCGACACGATTATTGTTGTCGTGTTCAAGCCACTCGGTTCCGAAGCAATTTCGGCTATCTCCATGCGCGATGCCAACAAAAGCGAAAGGGCACTGTTATGAGCAACTTCCCAAGGCGCATCCGGCCCTTGTCCGATGCGGAGGATCGCAAGATCAGACGGGCAATCGAGCAAGATCCGGACACTGAGGAAATCACACCTGAAATGATGGCAAGGGCGAAACCCTTTGCGGAAGCTCTCCCGGAATTGGCTGAGAGCATCAAGCGTTCAAGGGGCCGGCCGCGTGTCCAAAATCCAAAGCAGGCAATTTCCTTGCGCCTGGACCCCGAGGTTATCGAAAAATTCAAAGCCACCGGGAAAGGCTGGCAGGCCCGAATTAACAAGGCGCTGAAAGACGCGGACGTTTAATCGCTCTCGCGAATTCTGAGTGGATTTTCTTTTCCTCTGCATAGCGTATCGTGATTTCGAGGGCCGCCGGGAACGAACGCGGGAACGAATGGACGAACGTGATCACACATAGGGACACTCGCGCCGCAACATGCCAAAGACGAGCAGGTCCTCGCCGTTCGGCCCCTCTTCGCGGACAACACCTTCCTGCACCCATCCTGTCCGGGTGACGAAGTGGAGCGAATCCTCGTTGTATTCCGATACCAGCGCGGTCATGCGCCGAAAGCCCAGTTGCTCGAACGGAAAGTAGAACGCGCGCTTCAAAAACTCCCTGGTCAGCCACGGCTTGGACGTGTCGGCCGCGACATGGACGCAACACGAATGCGGGCTGAACCGGTCGTATCCGACCGCGGCGATGAGTTCACCGTCCTGCTCGACGCCGATGCATTTCGCGTCTGTATGGAATTGCTGGCCCTCGATGCGCTCTTCCATCCAGGCCAGTATCTCGCCGCGGCGCGCGGGGTCGTAGATATAGGCCCGGCTCACGTCAGCCGTCCCGTCAAAGCCTCCTGCAGCGCGACGAGGCGGTTATGGAGTTCGGCGACGTCGGTTTGAAGCGCGTTGTATTCCGCCGCCGTCGGTGTGCCGGAGACCTGCGCCGATTGCAGGGTCCGGTTCAATTTGAGGAAGTCGGCGAAATCCTCGATGCGCACCGCGGCCTTGTGCCGGATCTCCGGCCGGCGGCCCCGCGCTCCTTCGCCGAACAGCGTCTCGATCTTCTCGACCAGTCGCGGATCGGTAACGGGTGTTCTCATGGCAGGCCCTTCAATTCGTCGACACTGCTGGCCATGGCGATCCGCTCGATCGATACGGTGCAATAGACATCGACCTCCCATCGCCGGGCAAGCCGTTCGGATTTCAGGCGCTTCATTGCGTTCGTCTCCGAGATCGTGCCGACCACCTCGCCGTCGGCATAGACCGTCGCCGTGATCTGCTCGAAACTGTCGGCGACGAATTCGGTCAGTATGTCGCCATTGACGCGGTTCCTGTTGATCTGAGCGTCGCCGATTGCGCCAAAGATATCGCCGGTCGCGATGGTTGCCGCGTTGGCGGTCGAAATCTGCGAATTCTCCGCGACGATAGCGGCCTGCTCTTCCAACGAGACCGTCGAATCGGCGTCGATGATGATGGCCGCCATGGAGACGGGGCGCGGAAAGACGAATTCCTTCGACTTCCAGTAGAGTTCTTCGCGCGGCTGATCCTCCGCGTCGACTTCCATGATGTTGCCGGTGTCCCGGTCTACGTAATAGAGCCGCGACGAAGGAATGTCGAAATGGCACGCCGATGTGACCGTCGCGTTGCGGAACAGATAGCCGTCTCCGGCCGTGTCGATGAACAGCGAACCGGCGTGTGGCATGCCTCCCACATCGGTGTAATCGTAAAACGCCACATATCGGCCGCCCAGTTGCGCGGCGACCATGGTGGCCGGGTCGAGTGTCAGCCAGTCCTCGCGCTTGAAGAGGTTGCGTGTCGCGTTCGACACGGCTCCGCTGCCGTCAATGATGAACAGGCCCTCAACGGACGGGAAGGCGACGGCATAACCCAGATCGACAACGGCCTTCTTGTTGATGCAGGGCGCGTTGATCTCCAGTTTCTGCATCTGCATCGCTGCGGGCGACGCGCCAAGGACGATATAGGGCTGACCTGTGGTCAGAACGACAAGGACAGAGCCGACGCCTCGCACCGCCATGATGTCGTAGTCCGTATAAAGCACGTACTTCTCGGGCCAGGCGTGCGGCTGATAGGGTTCGCAGAAGTGCAGCTCGCGGCCGGTGAACGCCGCCATCATGCCGGCCGGCAGCGGCACAAGGCCCTCGAGGCTGCCGGCCGGCGTGTTGAAATCCGCCGACGGCAGCGCTTCCTGAAAATCGTCCACATCGACTGTATCACTGAAATTGGCGGTCGAAACGTCGCGCTCCGCGATCAGGTAAAAGTATGTGCCGGACCGGCCGGTCTGCGACCTGTAAATGCGCTGCTTGGTGATGTTGCGTGCCGTGTCGGTCGGTGCCGCGAATCCGGACAGAGTAACGGTCTGGCCGGATTGCCAGGTGATCTCGTTTGAGACCGGGTTCGGTTCCGATTCCTCGCCGAAACCCGTGACATAGGTGTAGACATAGAGCCGTGTGTATTCGATGCCGGTGCCGGAGCCTGTTGCGGTGGCGGTCAAGGCGGATGCCGGCCGCTCGACGGCCAGGGTGTAGTCCGTCCCGCCGACCTTCATCTTCGGAACGCCGTCGCCGGTAAAGTAGAGCCGTTCATCCGCGACCGGGCCCGGTGCGGCGTGGACGTCCGAAGACCAGGTGAACCATTGCCCGGTGCTCTCCAGTTTGAACAGCGTCCTGATGCTTGTATCGCTTGTCTCTGACTCGGTCGCTGCGATGCGGATCGGCGTCAGGGCGCCGTCGTCGAGGCGCGTGTTGACGGCTGACTGTGCCGCACTGTCGGGGATCCGGCGCGGCACGATGCGCGGCTGTTCACCGATGAAACTGTTGATCGTAATGGCTACCATTACACCCTCCGCGCATCGCGCGGTTCAGTTCGTCAATCATCTGCATAGGGTATGCTACCGAAGACCGATTGGCGTGTCATCGTCATGATTCTCGGTCTCACTTTTTTTCGGTAAAACCTTTTCGTTTCCCGAATGAGCTTTGCCGGTCCAAAAGACATTCTAACCTTTGGTCGATTGTCAGCTTCACGGATGATCGTGGGCTCCATTCCAAACGGATCGTTGGAAATTTTGTCCTGCACGGTAAATGCTGGATCTAGTTGCAGGATGCGAAGCTGTGTCGATAAGCCTAATTCCGGATTGAAAAGCACTTCATCGATTGGGTCACAATAATCTTCGGTGAGCTTCAGAAGCCGTTCTGCAGTTTTTTTTGCGATGAAGTATCCAGCGGTGTTCCGATGCGCCGATTTCAGTTCCCTTAGCTTAAAGCGCTCGGTCGCGCAGATTGTCTTGGCCGAAACCTCGATCGACTCGCGCGAGGTTTCAGCTTTCACGATATCAACGTAATCCGGAATCCAGTTTTCATTCTTAAACAGGTGCTTGGCTGATTTGGAGATATGGGCGTCATCCTCGGCGATGAATGCCCACCGGTCATCTGTCGCTACTATTCGACTCCAAGCTTTCCGGTGACTGAGAAAACATCCCAATGCACCTGATGGCATTGGGTAGTCACTTCTCTGATTTGCGAGAAGTTCCTCTATTTTTGAATATTCTAGACCGTAGCCGTCCACAGCAGACACTCTGATAACATCAAAATCAATGTCTTCCGTATTTCCGACGAACCAACGGTATCGGTCTTTAGATCTGTCCAGATTAATCAGATAGCACTTCATTTTCATAAATTGAGCTGAGAACTTGGATCGGCGACCATTTAGCTTCAACCTTTTTCATGGAATGAGCCCACCAATGATGCGGTTAGAAGCAACACGTATCCTATCGAAACTTCAACCTCAAGGAGCAACTAGCCAATAGGTATCGTTGCTCACGTCGTCAGGAAGTTCGTCCATCGCTTTGATCAAACGCGCTGCCTCATGGATTTGCATGATCTGGGCAGCGCACTGCAAGCCAACTTCAATCATTTCGTCATTCGAGAGCGTCTGATCAACATTGTCCGCATCGGTAAACTTGAATGTTGTCTCATCAGCAATTGATTTCTTGACCACCGCACAGAGCGCCAAATCTGAAACGTTATGACGACCGCCATCCTTCATATCCACCGGGAACGCTTTGCCAGTGGAAAGAGAAACGATTTTAGGTAGGTCCTTCCTGCGCTCACGTTCGGCATTGATCTGATCAATGGTGACCTCGATAAGACTGTCATCGTAAATCCATGCGCCATCGATAAGTTTATGATGCTCTGATGGCCTCAAGGGCACGTTTGTCGTTCCTTCCGGCAATGACTCCGGTTCGGGTTCCTTACCTACTGTCTGCCAATAACCGACATCGGGATGATAATAGCCTCTTTCCATCTAAGTCACCTCAATTCAGTCCAAACGCTGAAACTATGGCCGCTGCCGCTCAATCTATAATAGTGGTTAGTTGGTACAATCGCACAGGAATCACCCCAATCCGTACCCGCCACATCGCGGCCGACTTCTATCCATGTCGAATTGTTGGCGGACACTTGCATTTTAGCATGGGAAGCATACTGACCGATGTGCACCATTATTGGCTGGCCGGTGGTGTTTTGGTACGACGTGTTAACCGCACGAGATCCGGTTACATCCTGCCACGATTGGCCGACACCGAGCCTGCTGGCGAGTGCATCGATCGCCTGCGCCGTCCGTTGCGGCGTCATAAGCTTGGCGGACGATGTGCCCGC
>NZ_CFHWAF010000205.1:0-5526 GCF_984452065.1 Hoeflea sp.
TGGTGACGCCGGCAAGGCCGAAGGAGACGTGGACGAAATATTCGCCCGGTTCCATGGAAATCAACGCCGAGCCGCCCTCGGATGTCGCAAGGATCGGAAGTTTGCCTTCCTGATCCGGGATCGGGTGATAGACACGCCAGATCAGACCATGCTCGAGCGGGGCGGCGCCCTCGACGAGCCTTGCGTCCAGATCGACATTGCGCAATTGATCCGGCGGCAAGGTTACTTCAGGCACTTCGCCGGTCGGAGCAAACTCGGTGACACCGGGAAGATCGAGAGGAAGCAATTTATCGACCGGCTGCGCATTCTGCGCCGCCGCTTGCCCCATTATTGCCCCCAGCAATCCCAGAACTGGCAGAAGGCCGATTTTCAGCCTGGAATGAATCATTTACTTCCCAATATAGCTTTTAAGTCGTTTCAAACCCATGCAAATGGCAAATTCAAGGCGATCAAGCACTCAGCAAAGGACCGGCAATGAACGAAGCTTTGAAATCCTATCTCGAAACCCGTCGCACCATCCCCGCCAACATGATGACGGAGCCGGGGCCAGACCACGACACAATACAAAAGATGCTGGCGCTTGCCACGCGTGTTCCCGATCATGGTAAACTGGCGCCATGGCGTTTCATCGTCATTTCGGGTGCGGCCAGACAGCGGGTCGGAGCGAGCCTCGCCGAACTGGCGCTGCGCAACAATCCGGATATGCCGGCCGGGAGGTGGGAGCAGGAGGAAACAAGGCTGACCCGCGCTCCGGTGATCATCGCGGTTGTCAGCACTGCGGCCGAACACCCAAAGATTCCCGAATGGGAACAGATCCTGTCCGCGGGCGCCATCTGCCTTAATCTCTTTATGGCGGCCAATGCGTTCGGCTATGCGGCCAACTGGCTGACCGAGTGGATCAGCACGGATGAAAAAGCTCTTGACGTTATCGGCGTGGAACCGGGCGAACGTGTTGCCGGTATGATTTACATCGGGACACCGTCCGTTCCTCCGAGCGAGCGCCCGCGTCCTGATGTCGAGGCGCTGACAACATGGCTTGAGGATTGATGCCGGTGAGCGCCGTTAGGTCGGAAAACCAGGAACCGGGGCCGGCAGCATATGTTTTATGATGCCAGGACAAACGATCACGGGTTGCCGCACGATCCGTTCAAGGCACTTGTCGCCCCAAGGCCCATCGGCTGGATCGGGACGCTTGCGGCCGACGGCACGCCCAACCTCGCACCCTACAGCTACTTCAATGCGATCGGCGACAGGCCGAAAATGGTGATGTTTGCATCGGACGGCCGCAAGCACAGTGTCGCCAATATCGAGGATACGGGTGAGTTTTCGGCAAGCCTTGCAAGCCGGGTTCTTGCCGACAAGGTGATTGCCAGCTCGGTGGACGCGCCGGCGCATATCGACGAGTTCCAGTATTCGGGGCTGACGGCGGCGCCCGGGAGACTGATTGCGGCTCCACATGTGGCCGAGGCATTTGCCGCGCTCGAGTGCAAGGCGGTCAACATATTCCAGCCCGATACGCTCGCCGGCGGCAAATCGGAGTACATTGTCGTCATCGGTGAGGTTGTCGGCATTTATATCGACGAAGACGTTATCACCGACGGCCGGATCAATATGGCAAAGGCCGCGCCGCTCGCGCGTCTCGGCTACCGCGACCACAGTCACGGCGCCGATACATTCGAGATGGTGCGGCCGGTGTGGAACGACGACTAGGAAACTCCGGCCGCCCGGGCGCGATCGAGGATCTTCTGCGCCTGGCGCAGGTGCGGGCGATCGATCATCTGACCGTCGAGGCTGAGGACGCCGGTATCGTCTCCGGCCTGATCGAAGAGCGAAACGATTTTCTGAGCCCGCGCAACGGCATCACGCGATGGTGTGAACACGCGGTTTATGACCTCCACCTGCGCGGGATGGATCGCCATCTTGCCGGAAAACCCGTCACGCACCGCCGCCTGGCACTCCCGTTCCAGTCCCTCGCTGTTCCTGAAATCGGTATAGACCGTGTCGACCGCATCTATCCCGGCCGATGCCGCGCCGAGGAGCGTGACCGTCCGGGCGTGGCGAAACAGGTCGGTATAGCGTCCGTTTTCGTCACGGTTGGTTTCGACGCCGATATCGGCGGACAAATCCTCGCCGCCCCAGGACAGGGAGCGCAGGCGATCGGAAACGGACGCGTAGGTTCCCGCATTCAGGGTTCCCTTTGCCGTTTCGGTCACAAGCGCGTGGATGCCGGTGCTGCCTTCATCGCTGCCGGTCTCGGCCTCGTGAACGGCGATCATCGCCGAGAGTTTCTGAATGTCCGAGCCATGTTCGGCCTTGGGCAAGAGGACCGCGTCCGGACGGGCGCCGATAAGCTCGCAAAGGTCATCATCGGCAAGCCCGCTGTTCAGCGGATTGATCCGCACGACCAGCGAAGGCATCCGATCTGCGCCCGATCTGCGGGCCGCCTCGATGAATGCGCGGGTCATCGACCGCGCAGCGGATTTTTGCGACAGGGAGACGGAGTCTTCCAGATCGATCAGCAGGCAGTCCGCGCCGCTGGAGAGGGACTTTTGCAGCTTGCGTTCCGAATCACCCGGTACAAAAAGATAGGAGCGCACGATCAGGCTGCCTTCTTGCGCATCATGGCCTGGCGCCGGCAGCGGGCAACGAGATCACCGTTTTGATTGTATCCGCGATGCTCGAATTCGACGATGCCGCGATCGGCTTTGGATTTCGATTCCCGAACCGACAGCACTTCCGTTTCAACCCTGAGAGTGTCGCCGTGAAACATCGGGTGCGGAAAGGTGACATCCGTCATGCCGAGATTGGCTATGGTTGTGCCGACGGTCGTGTCGTTGACGGAGATCCCGATCAATAAACCAAGCGTAAACAAGGAGTTGACCAGCGGTTTGCCCCATTCCGTCCTGGAAGCGAAATCGAAATCGATATGCAGCGGCTGAGGGTTGAGAGTCATATTGGAAAACAACATGTTGTCGCTTTCCGTGATTGTCCGGCGCAGCTCGTGCTGGAACACCTGACCGGTCGAAAACTCTTCAAGATACAGTCCTGGCATCGGGGCCCTCCGTTTGCGCCGCAAAATAGGCGAGGGCAGGAGTGCCCGCAAGCCGTTAACGGATATGGTGAACCGATCGTAAACCTTTTGTTCCTAGTGTCGGCCCCACGACAAGGTGAATCCGGATAATCTTTATGATCGTTCAGAAGTTTTTGCAGTGGTCCGAAACGGCAGGCGCCCGCGAAAGGGCGCGGGCGGCAAATGCCCTGTCGCGTGCTTTTGTCCTCAGCGAACTGTCGCTGGAGGAGACACGGGCTGCCGAGGCCGCGATGGCTCTTCTCCTCGACGACCCGTCGCCGATGGTCCGCCAGGCCATGGCGGAGGTTCTGGCGCCGTCGGCCAGGGCGCCGCGGTCGGTGATTTGCAGCCTGGCCAAGGATCAGGTCGATATCGCGGGCATTGTGGTCTGCTGCTCTCCCTTGCTGGGCGACCAGGAACTTGTCGATCTCGTCGCGGACGGACGGCCGGGCATCCAGAGCGCGATCGCCATACGTCATGATCTGCGGCGGGCCGTTTGCGCGGCGCTTGCGGAGGTTGCCGGACGTCCGGCGGTTGCCGACATGCTGGACAATCCGACAGCGCGGATGGCCAAGGTCACGCTGCGGCGCATTACGGAACGGTTCGGCGACCATCCCGATATCCGGGCAAGGCTTCTCGATCGCACCGACTTGCCCGGCGATGTGCGCCATGCGCTCATCATCAAGGTCGGCAACGCGCTTGCCGGTTCCGGGTTCGTCGCGGGCGTTGTCGGAGACGGACGGATCAGACGTATTGCGGACGAGGCCTGTGAGGCCGCGACGCTGCAACTCGCGGGAGCGGTTGACAGTGCCGAAATGCCGGCCCTTGTCGAACATCTGCGGCTGGCCGGCAAACTGACGCCGGCGTTTTTGATGCATGCGCTGTGCATCGGCAATATCGAGTTTTTCGCCTCAGCCGTCGGTTCGATCACCGGCGTTGACGACAGGCGGGTGAGGGCCATTCTCGTTGACGGGCGGCGCAATGCCATCCAGGCCCTCTTTGCATCAGGCGGGCTCGACGCGAACACCTGTGAGGTCTTTGCAACGGCAACGCTGTTTTGGCGTAAGGCGACAACACAGGAAGCGGCGCCGAACGCCCTGCACATAACAGAACAGTTGATCAGCCACTACCTGGAAAGCGGCGAGACCGGTCGGGTCGAAGAACTGCTCATGCTTGTCGAGCGCATGAACCTTGAATTCCGGCGCAAGGCCGCGAAGGACTACGCGATCGCGATCGCCTGCGAAGCGGCCTGACGGCGAGACCGTCAGATATCCAGATCATCGACGAACTCGGCACGTTCCTGAATGAACTGGAAGCGCGCTTCCGCCTTTGTTCCCATGAGGTTATCGACGGTCTTGCGGGTGTCGTCCGCACCGATCTCGTCGATCTCCACCCTTAACAGCGTGCGCTTGTCCGGGTGCATGGTGGTTTCCTTGAGCTGCGCGGGAAGCATTTCGCCCAGTCCCTTGAACCGGCCGATATCGATCTTTCCCTTGCCTTTGAACTCGGTCTCCAAAAGCTCCGCACGGTGCAGATCGTCGCGCGCATAGAGCGTTTTGCCGCCCTGCGTGATGCGGTAGAGCGGCGGGACGGCGAGATAGAGATGACCTTCGCGAACAAGGTCGGGCATTTCCTGATAAAAGAATGTGATCAGCAGCGAGGCAATGTGGGCGCCGTCCACATCGGCATCGGTCATTATGATGATGCGGTCATAACGAAGATCCTGCTCGCGATACTTCGATCGCGTTCCGCAGCCCAGCGCCTGAACGATGTCGGCGATCTGCTGGTTGGCCCCCAGCTTGTCACGGCCCGCACTTGCAACGTTCAAAATCTTGCCGCGCAGGGGAAGAATTGCCTGGTTGGCGCGGTTCCTGGCCTGTTTCGCGGAGCCGCCGGCAGAATCGCCCTCGACGATGAAAAGCTCGGCGCCCGCGGCCGATCCCTGCGAGCAATCGGCCAGTTTTCCGGGAAGGCGCAGCTTTCTGACCGCGCTCTTGCGGTTGACTTCCTTTTCCTTGCGCCGGCGGACGCGCTCGTCGGCCCGCTCCATGACCCAGTCGAGCAGTTTCGCCGCCTCCTGGGGCGAATCGGCGAGGTAGTGGTCGAACGGGTCGCGCACCGCGTTCTCGACAATCCGCTGCGCTTCGACGGTCGCGAGCTTGTCCTTGGTCTGGCCGACAAATTCGGGCTCGCGCACGAAGACCGAGAGCATGCCCGCCATGGAAATCATCACATCGTCTGTCGTGATGATGGATGCGCGCTTGTTGCCGGTCAGTTCCGCATAGGCTTTAAGGCCGCGTGTGAGCGCCAGTCTGAAACCGGCCTCGTGAGTGCCGCCCTCGGGCGTCGGCACCGTGTTGCAGTATGAGTTGACGAAGGCATCACCCGTATACCATGTCACTGCCCATTCGACCGTGCCGTGACCGCCGGTCTTCTCCGACCGGCCGAAGAAGATG
>NZ_CFHWAF010000206.1:0-5499 GCF_984452065.1 Hoeflea sp.
CCGAGTGAACCGATTTTCCGCCATCAAATGCTTCAATCTAATCACAACTCGCTCTGGCTCAATAAAGAAACAGCCCGGCAGGCCTGCCGGGCGCAGAATAATTCAGATTTCGCGGCCCGCGCGAAATTTTTTGATAACAAACGGTATCGCGGCGACAACGGCCAGAGCCGCAAATGCAATGGTCAGTTCGGTGGTGACGAGATCCGAAAGAGAAATATCGCGTCCGGCTTCCTTGGCCGAAAGGATCACACTGTCCAGCCCCTGGCCGAGATAGGCATAGGCGTAGGTGCCCGGCAGGATACCGAGGAAGGTGGCAGCCACATAGACGCGCAGCGGCACGTTGAACAGAGCCGGCGCGATATTGATGACAAAAAACGGAAAAACCGGCGCGAGCCGCAGAACAAGCAGGAAACCGAACGCGTTTTCCTCAAAGCTGTCAGCCAGCCTGGCAACGCCGGGACCGGCCATTTTCTTCAGGAAATCGCCCATGGCGGTGCGGGCGGCAAGAAAGATGATCGATGCGCCGATGGTCGCGGCAAAGGCCGTGAGCGTGCCGCCGAGGAACCAGCCGAACAGAAAACCGCCGAGGATCGTCAGCAGCGACGCGGCAGGAAAGGAAAACGCCACTGCGGCGGTATAGGCGAGCAGATAGACAAGGCAGGCGATGACGATGTTGTCCATCACATAGGCTTTCAGCGCATCGCGGTGCTCGATCAGCGCCTCAAAGGTGAGGAATTCGTGCAGGCCGTAATAGTAGCCGAGCGCCAGCCCGCACAGGATCACCCCCAGCGGCGCAAAGCGCTTCATCCGTCCGCTGCTGCTCCTGGTTTCCATGGCACCGTCTTCATCCATGACGCTATCGCGGTCAAGCTGCGCGCCCGCCGCCTCGCCTGCCCGTCTCGTCTCTGCTGTCATGGAGCGCTCCTCGTCTTCCAAATGGCCGGGGGGCCGGTAGGACCCCCTCGTTTCAGGAACCTAAGTGCGGCAGTGCTGCTGCGCCAATGAATTCAACTCGCGTTTTCGAACGTGTGTGTGAGCGCAGGCGACACGACGCTCACGCCAGCGTGATATGCTATGGTCACCAAATGGTTAACCGATGTCATTGAGGGACCAGTCGTAAACAAAGCGGCCAAGGCTCGCGGAATTGATGTCGGCCTTGTGCCGCGGTTCCGCAAAGTCGCCCCAATGGTCTTTCAGGCGCCTCTTTCCGCCGAAGTCTTCGGCATACCAGGAATATATCTTGGATGAGGTGATGCGGCCCGATTTGACCGATACGCCGCGCGCGTGATTGACATAGTCACGGGCATTCTGTGCCAAAAGGCTGTCCACATTGGCGCCGGTATAGGCTCTGACCGCCAGATTGGGACAGGAATAGGATGCGCAGTTCAAGCCGTAGTGGGACATGGGATCGTTGAACAGAGCCCGCACGACCCGGTGTTCGACATCGTCTAGCGAAAGCTCCACACCCTCGACGGTCATCAGCTTCTTCGACCAGGGTCCCGAACCGAACAATCCGCCGCCGCCCAGCTTGATATTCTTGATCGAGCTGACCGGATAGTAGTCGGCAACCACATCAAGCGTCGCGGCATTGTAGAGATTGATCCAGTAGGCATGCGCCTCGTTCGCCGACAGCGTCGTCGGGCGGACCGATTGAAGGGCGACAAGATAGGATTTCAACGCGCCCTGGCCCGATGATTTCAAACCGCGATAGTCAAACCTGTTGTATCCCTCGGCGTCCGGCTTCACATGGGTTCTCAGCAGCGTGTCAAAAGCCGAGTGATCAAAGCCACTGCCGCCGCGCGGGCGCAGCCGGCCGATCGCTCTGGCCGCCCGGGTGCCCGGGATTGCGGTGACGTAAGCACCGGCAAGCGTCGCGCCTGCAATCAGAAAAGAGCGTCGGGACAGGTCTGTCATGGGCTTTCCTCAATTGTCTGAGCCAGAGCGGCAACATCCACACCGGCAGGAAAATCGCGCGGGCACCGGCAACAGGCAAGGGCCGCGGCCGCGTTCTCACCGTCATGTGAAACAAGGTGATGGATGGCCGGCCCGGCAATCCGCCGGCCGGCCTTGCCTGAACGCGTCCGCAGACAGGCAACGCGATTGACTTGAACAGGGCTTTCTGCGTATAAGCCGCGCACGTTCGGGTTTAATCGTCCGGCGCTTGTTTCATTGCGCCCAGGAGGCCCGGACGACAATCGCAACGCTGCTGTTTTGACAGCCAAAGAAGGGCCGCACACCGCGGTGTTTAAATAAATGACAAAGCGTACCTTTCAACCATCCAAAATCGTGCGCAAGCGCCGCCACGGCTTCCGCGCCCGCACAGCCACCAAGGGCGGCCGCAAGGTCCTCGCCGCACGCCGCTCGCGCGGACGCAAGCGCCTTTCGGCCTGAACCGGCCGGTACAACCCGAAGAGGGCCCATGCCGCCGATGAGGCTATCGCCGAAAATCGGGCGTCTTCGCAAACGCTCCGAATTTCTGGCCGTTCGCAAGGGTGAACGGCGCAAGGGCCCCTATTTCATTGTCGAGGTCCTGGATCGCGCGCGGCCGCATGACGTACCGCGCATCGGCTACACGGTGACAAAACGGCAGGGCAATGCGGTCGAACGCAACCGGATCCGGCGGCGACTCAAGGAGGCCGTGAGAACCGGCGCCGGGTTTGATATGAAGCCCGGTCATGACTATGTGGTGGTAGCGCGGCGCGATGCACTGAAGGCTCCTTTCGAAGCCTTGTCGGACGCGCTGGCGACACGCATCGGAAAGGCCGCCACAGGCAAGCGCGGCACCGGTCGCAATCCTGCGCCGAAAAACGGAACCGAGTGATGGAACAGAACAAAAATTACTTCATAGCCATTGGGCTTTCGGTGCTGATCCTGATCGCCTGGCAGTTTCTGTACGTCAATCCGAAAATCGAGCAAGAGCGGGCCGCGCAGGAAGCGCTGCAACAGCAGCAGCTCGAGCAGCAGACGCCGCAAAGCGGCCAGCCCGCGACATCTTCGCCCGGCGGTTCTTCCGAATTGCCTCAACAGGGATCCCCGACCGCGACCGGTCTGCCCGGCGCCGCATCAGGGACCACCGGCGCTGCTTCGACGGTGAGCCGCGAGGCTTCCCTCGGCCAGTCCCGACGCGTCACGATCGAGACACCGGCGCTGACCGGATCGATCAACCTTGCCGGCGCGCGTTTCGACGATCTGAAACTGAAAAACTACCGCGAGACCGTGGACCCGACGAGCCCGATCATCGAGCTCCTGTCGCCGGCTTCCATGCAGGAAGGCTATTTCGCCGAATTCGGCTATGCCGGCAACGATATCAGCGGCACCGTACCCGGACCGGAGACGGTCTGGCAGGTTGAGGGCACGCCGACACTGACGCCATCGACACCGGTGGTGCTGAACTGGACGAACGACAAGGGCCTTGCCTTCCAGCGCACGATCAGCGTCGACGACAATTACATGTTCGAGGTCATCGACGCCGTCACGAACAATTCGGACAGCGCCGTTTCCGTGTCGCCATACGGGCGCATCACCCGGCTCTACAAGCCTTCGCTCACCGGCATCTTCGTCCTGCACGAGGGACTGCTGGGCGTCATCGGCGAGGAGGGTCTGCAGGAAATCGACTATGACGATGTCGAAAACGACCGCACCATCAGCCCGGCCAAGTCCAATGTCGGCTGGATGGGCATAACGGACAAATACTGGGCGACCGCGCTTATCCCGGCGCAAGGCAATCCGTTCCAGACGCGGTTCTCCTATTTCGACGACGGCCGGCCGCGCTACCAGACGGATTTTCTGAGCGACGCGGTCACGGTCCAGCCGGGCCAGACGCAGACCAGCGAAAAACACCTCTTCGCCGGCGCCAAGCTGGTTCCGATCATTCAGGACTATCAGGGCACCTACAATATCGACCGGTTCGACCTGATGATCGACTGGGGCTGGTTCTATTTCATCACCAAGCCGATGTTCTACCTGCTCGACTATTTATACCGGTTCTTCGGCAATTTCGGCGTGGCGATTCTGGCGACAACCGTTATCCTGAAGCTCTTCTTCTTCCCGCTGGCCAACAAGTCCTACAAGTCGATGGCCAATATGAAGAAGGTCCAGCCGCAGATGGAGGAAATCAAGGCCAAGCATGGCGACGACCGCCAGGCCATGCAGAAGGCCATGATGGAGCTCTACAAGAAGGAAAAGATCAACCCGGTCGCCGGCTGCTGGCCGGTCTTGCTGCAGATTCCGGTCTTCTTTGCGCTCTACAAGGTGCTTTACGTCACCATCGAAATGCGCCATGCGCCCTTCTTCGGATGGATCCAGGACCTGTCGGCCCCCGATCCGACAACGATCTTCAACCTTTTCGGGCTGTTGCCGTTCACGCCGCCGCTGTTCCTGATGATCGGCATCTGGCCGCTGCTGATGGGGATCACCATGTTCCTGCAGATGCGCATGAATCCGACACCGCCCGACCCCACACAGGCGATGATCTTCAACTGGATGCCGGTGATCTTCACCTTCATGCTGGCCACCTTCCCGGCGGGTCTGGTGATCTACTGGGCGTGGAACAACTTCCTGTCGATTCTCCAGCAGGGCGTGATCATGAAGCGCCAGGGCGTCAAGATCGAGCTTTGGGACAATCTGATCAACATGTTCAAGAAGAAGCCGAAAGCGGCCGAATAGCCGCTTTCTTTCCGGCAGATGAGCGACAGGCCGACAGACGCGCCCGATGCCGCGACACTCTTCGCGCGGCCCTGGGTGTTTATCCGCGGCGTGCCGGCGATGACGTTCCTGCCGCCGGAAGGTCCGCCGGAAATCGCCTTTGCCGGGCGCTCCAATGTCGGCAAATCGTCGCTGATCAATGCGCTGGTGCGCCAGAAGGGCCTCGCCCGCACCTCGAACACGCCGGGACGCACCCAGGAGCTGAACTATTTCGTGCCCGACGGTTATTCGGGCACGGCCGGCGACCTGCCTCCGCTCGCCCTTGTCGACATGCCCGGTTACGGCTTCGCCAAGGCGCCGAAGGCACAGGTCGAAAAATGGACCAAACTCGTTTTCGACTATCTGCGCGGCCGCTCGACCCTCAAGCGGGTCTATGTGCTGATCGATGCCCGCCACGGCCTGAAACCCAATGACGAGGAGGTTCTCAAACTCCTCGACACGGCAGCGGTTTCCTACCAGATCGTCCTGACGAAGATCGACAAGATCAAGACACCCGGCATCGACAGGCTCATGCGTGAAACCGACGAGCGGATCAGGCGGCGGCCCGCCGCATTTCCGGGCATCATCGCCACGTCTTCGGAAAAATCGACCGGAATGGACGAGCTGCGGCAGGCGATCATGGACGCAACACGCAGCTAGAACCATTCAATTTCGGATATGTATGCTATTGTCGGCGTACAGGCGACGGAGGAATGCGCTTTAGACCGTTTCATTGTTTGTGTGAAGCATTTGATGGCGGTAAATCGGTTCATTCGGCAAGGCGCGTCGCGCAGCGCGATGTGGTGCATCGGGCAA
>NZ_CFHWAF010000207.1:0-5493 GCF_984452065.1 Hoeflea sp.
CGTTATCCTCGGGCCGGCCATGATAAGCGTCTTCGATACCTTCTGAGGCAAGACGGCAATAAAATGAAAAATGGCCCGGTTTTCCAGCCGGGCCATTTTTCCTTTCAGCGGAATTTGCCGCGCATGTGGCTCAGCTTCTCTTGTCGCTGAGTTTCGACCAGGCGTTCTGTTGCTGCAGCATCGACCGCAGATAGGTGACATTGGCCTGTGCCTGCTGCCGGGACAGTTCCGCCGATGCAATCTGTTCCGCTTCGTCGAAGCGACCCTGCAGCCCGACGACAAGGGCGAGATTCTGGCGAACGCGACTGTCGGCGCCAGGCAGGGCGACGGCTCTCTTGAGGTAGGTCTCGGACGTCGGCAGGTCGCCTGAAAGCAGATATGACATGCCGAGATTGGAGACGACCGAGGGCTCGTCCGGAACGATATCCAGCGCCTTGCGGTAGAAATGACGCGCTTCCTTGGATCGTCCGAGCTGATCGAGCACGGCGCCTTCCGCCGAAAGCAGTTTCCAATCGGGTTGATCGGGTGTCTGCGCCCGCCGGATTGTGTTCAGTGCCTGTTCCAGCTGCCCGGCCGATGCCTGCGCCTTGCCGTAACTCGAAAGAACGTCCCGATCGGTCGGATGGTTGATCACGACCTGCTGCATGACCGCCAGCGCCTGCTCGTTGCGCCCTGTCATCCGCAACAGGGTCGCGTAGTTGATGCCGACGGCCTTGTCCTTCGGATTGGCCTTGTAGGCGGAAGCGTATTTGCCTTCCATCCGGGAAAGCTCGGAACTGTTCATCTGCGCGATGGGCTTGTTGCCGGACGGTATCGAGCCGGTCTTGATCTTGCTGACATTCGCGCAGCCGGCGAGCACGGCGACCACCGCGAGCGCGCAGACCGATCTTGAAAGTCTGGAAGCTGTGCGGCGTGTGTTTTTCGTGCTGCCCATTGACGACCCCGTTTCCGTCCGATTTTCCGCCGCACATTCCTGCGGCCAGGTGATTCCACTCGGCCGCGGAATGCATTAGTTTCAGATGAACTGCCCTCTCTTCCATAAATATTCCGTTAACCCTAATGGATGGTTAACGACACAGGCCGAGGTACCGATGACAGTTGATTGTTTTTCCGAAGAAGGCGCGGCGTCCCTGCCGGTCTATCTGGTCGGCAAGGACGGGATCGAAAGCGCGGGCCTCGATCCGCAGATACGCGCATGGATTTCCGGGACGCGCTTCCGGGGCGCCGCCGGCGAACTTCAACTCCTGCCGGATGGCGCGGGCGCGCTTGCCGGAGCCATACTGGGGATCGGTGACGACAAGGCTCACGTCCCCTTTGTTGCGGCCAGCCTTGCCCGAAAGCTTCCGGAAGGAAACTGGCATTTGTCTGAAGACGCGGGGGATGAGCCCTTGCACGCGCTCGGCTTTGCGCTCGGGAGTTACCGTTTCGACCGATACAGGAAGGCCGACAAAAAACCTCCCCGTCTGGTTTTCCCGCCACGGGCGGACAGGAGCGCGGTCGAACGCATCGCGGCGGCCTGCTATCTGACACGCGACCTCGTCAACACACCCGTGAACGATATGGGCCCGGCCGACCTGGAATCCGGCCTGCGGACACTCGCCGACAGGCACGCGGCCCGCATTGAATCGATCGTCGGTGACGAACTCCTCGAGAACAACTTCCCGATGATTCATGCGGTCGGGCGCGCAAGCGCTGTGCCGCCGCGTCTGATCGATCTGCAATGGGGCAATGGAGACGCACCCAAGGTCACCCTGGTGGGCAAAGGGGTCTGTTTCGATACCGGCGGTCTGGACATCAAGCCGGCATCGGGAATGCTCCTGATGAAGAAGGATATGGGTGGCGCGGCCAATGTCATGGGTCTTGCCTCCATGATTATGGACGCAAAATTGCCCGTGCGGCTGAGGGTGCTTGTCCCGGCCGTTGAAAACGCCATATCGGGCAACGCATTCAGGCCCGGGGACATTCTGACCAGCCGCAAGGGACTGACCGTGGAGATCGGCAACACCGATGCTGAGGGGCGGCTCGTCCTCGCCGACGCCATGGCGCTGGCCGACGAGGAAGAGCCCGAACTCATGATCGATATGGCAACGCTTACCGGCGCCGCGCGGGTTGCGTTGGGTCCGGACGTGCCGCCGTTTTACTGTCTGGGCTCCCCCTTTGCGGACGCTCTGCTCGAAGCGTCGGCGCGCGTACACGACCCCGTCTGGCGCATGCCGCTCTTCGATCCTTATGATCGCAATCTGTCTTCGCCCATCGCCGATCTCAACAACGCCCCGGCCGGCGGCATGGCGGGATCGGTGATTGCAGCCCTGTTTTTGAGGCGGTTTGTCGAAAAGGCGCGGGAATGGGCGCATTTCGATATCTATGCCTGGAACCCGAAGGAAAAACCCCATGCGCCGGTCGGCGGTGAGGCACAGGCCATCCGCGCGCTTTATGAGATGCTGAGGCTGCGCTTTCCGGCATGAGGCGGTCGGCGCCGATTTTGACGCCGCTGCAGCAGAATGGTACGGTAGCGAAACAATTCCTGCTCCGCTTGAACCGGAAGGCGGCCATGAGTGTTGCACTGAGCCCTTCCCAGGCCCTTCATCTTTGGCACAGCGCCACGCTCAAGCTTGTTCAGTCCGACGCGCCTGACCTGACCTTGAGGCAGACCTGTATCCTGCTGCACATCTATCTCGTCCCGCCGCCGCACACGGTCCGCGGCCTCGCATCGACCCTTGGCGTGACGAAACCGGTGATAACGAGGGCGCTCGATTCCATGGGAGCCATGGGCCTCGTGCGCCGCATCCGTGACGAGCGTGATCGCCGTAATGTGGTTATCCAGCGAACGGTTGACGGAGCGCTTTATCTGGAACGGCTCGGAGATATCATCATCGATGAAGGAAGGGGGCTTTCCCTTTGAGTGATCTCGACCCGAGGCTCAACGTGTTCCGTCCGGACCTCGCCGATATCCGATTGGAGGCGAATCTGGTCGCCGACCGATATGTAGCCGGCGAGCAATATCATGTGACCTTGCCGGTTCTCGATCTGAAGACAAGGCCCGACGGGTCGAGCAGCATTGGCACGCAGGCGCTTTTGGGCGAGGAAATCGAGGTCTTCGACGAGCGGGGCGGGTGGTGCTGGGTCCAGCTCAAGCAGGACGGTTATGTCGGATATGTCCGCAAGGACGGCATCGCAAAAGGTCGGGACAAGGCAGATCACACGGTCAGCGTGCCGCGCACCTTCATTTACAGCGAGGCCGATCTGCGCAGCCCGGTCATCGATGCATGTTCGATGGGCAGCCGCCTGAAAACAGTCGGCGAAACGACCACACGCGGCACGCTTTACCGGACCCTTTCGGGCGGCGGCGCTGTCGTTGCCGAGCATGTGGAGCCGATCCTGAACATCGCATCGGACTATGTCGACGTCGCCGGCCTATTCATCCAGACCCCCTATCTCTGGGGCGGCCGGTCCGGCTTCGGCGTCGATTGTTCCGGGCTGGTGCAGCTGTGCATGGCCCGGTGCGGGAGCCAGGTACCGCGCGACACGGACATGCAGGAGCGGGCGATCGGACGGCCGGTGGCGTGTGATGAGCACTATACGGGTTTGGCACGGGGCGATCTTGTCTTCTGGAAGGGCCATGTCGCCATCGTCGAAAACGCCGATACCGTCCTGCATGCCAGCGGCCGCGCCATGCAGGTTGTGCGTGAGCCCCTGCACGATGCGATTGAGCGCATCCGTGCGCTCTACGAGGCGCCGACGAGCGTGCGGCGGCCCTGACACGCTCTATTGCGGAACATCGTCCGATTTCGGATCCTGATAGCGGTTCAGGTCGAGCAGGCCGGACTGCAGGGGGTTCCGGGCGGCCATTGACGCCTGCACCGCATCATATGTCTGCCAAACGAAGGTGAAGAAGACGGCTGCGACGGAACGTTTGATCACTGGCTTCAGGACACTCACCCGTTTGTCCGGTTGCTACGGTGAGAATCTGGAGTTGTAATTGCCCGTGCTGTCAACGGTTTTTCAGACAAGTAACAGATCGACTCGTCTACAAACCAATGTACTGTTAGTCATTGTCGATGAAGGGTTGTTGACTTATATGTCAAGCTATGATGCCATAACAAACAAAATAAAGGAGCTTCGACCTTCCGGCGCTCTTCGGTTTGTGCCAACAGCAATGCCGGGTGACGCTGTTGTTCGCGAGGTTTTTGCGTCACGTGAGGTCTATGATGTTGTTTGCGGTCAATGGCCGGACAATTACATGGGGTCTCGGTATGCTGATTTTCGGGCAAATTTGGATGCGTTTACTCGTGGGGACTATATGAGCGCATCACTGGACCCGTTCAACAAACCACCAGAGACCGACCTGGCGAGAACCGATCCCGTCAAGAAGGAAATTTGGAGTCTTCGCTGCGTCAACCCATTAGCCCGCATTAGGTGTTTCGGCTGTTTTGGTGGAAAAGACCTTTTTGTCGCTCTCACGTGGCGATGTCGTGAAGATCTTGCAACAAATGAGGATTGGGAAGCAGAAATCAATCGAGCTGATAATCAATGGGCTAACCTCTTCGGTGTGATACCACAATTTAAAGGGAATGAACCTGATGAGTACTTATCAAGATGCACAATTGTGTGAGCCTGTCTCGGATGAGAAAATTCCAACAGCAACACTTCGATATATGCGCACCAGAAACCAACGCCGTTTGTATTCGCTGCTTATGGAAGAGTTTGAAAAATGTGGTATCACGCGTGCAGAACTTGCGCGCAGGCTAGGAAAGAAACATCAGGATGTTATCTCTCGCTGGTTTGCTGGCCCCTCAAATTGGCGAGTAGACACTATCAGTGATCTTCTCTTTGCTATGAGTGGAGCCGAAGCGGATTTCACGATCCGATACCCGCTTAGGGATGTTTTACTGAATTCTAATCAACCAAGTTGGCTTTTGGAGGACGAGGAGCAAGCAGACAATTTACCAGATATTTCCACACCAGTCACAATCGAAAGTGCGAACAATTATCAGGCAGTGTTTACACCTGAATCTTTACTGGAACCTGTGGAATGAGCATGCCAAAGTGTGAAGTTGCGCTGATATGCGATGATATTCGTCGTGAAGATACAGGCAAACTTATTGCAATAGGTCTCTATGGAGCTGACGCTAGATTCACGTCGTTCCCAACCGACTTCAACTTCAAACTTCTAGCTGGACTGAGGGCGGAAACCCCGCAAGAGCTCAGATTTCAAGCAAGAGCAAAGGCAGGACGAAAACAGCTTTCGGCAGGAAGAGGCAAACTGGTATTTGGTGAAACGGGATACGCCCTAATGGCCATTGGCCCAATAATATGCCATTTCGAGCAACCAACAACACTGTCTGTCCAATTGAAACTTGGTGATGGTCGATTCCGAACTGTAGCTCAGTTACCGATAGTGCTTGCGACTAATCCTTCCTCAGGTGTCTAGAGCCCGATGCTTGTCTTATGCTTGCTTCGGCTGTTTGTGTGATTTTGCCAGCTCATCCTTCA
>NZ_CFHWAF010000208.1:0-5460 GCF_984452065.1 Hoeflea sp.
GCAGCGAGCGGATGCGAAGGATTCGG
This sequence comes from Hoeflea sp., assembly GCF_984452065.1. Classification (NCBI taxonomy): domain Bacteria; kingdom Pseudomonadati; phylum Pseudomonadota; class Alphaproteobacteria; order Hyphomicrobiales; family Rhizobiaceae; genus Hoeflea; species Hoeflea sp. The sequence continues at coordinate 27 of NZ_CFHWAF010000208.1, forward strand.
GGGAAAAACACGAAACCCGAGTGGTTGGTTCGCCGCATGCTCCACAATGCCGGATATCGGTATCGGCTCCACCAGCATTCCCTTCCTGGCAAGCCTGATTTGGTGTTTCCTTCGCGCAAAATAGCCATCTTTGTGCATGGGTGCTTTTGGCACCAACATCAGGGATGTAAGATCGCACACGTCCCGAAATCGCGTTCAGAGTATTGGATGCAGAAATTTAGAAGAAATGTAGAGAGAGACGCAGAAAATCAGGCTGCTTTGGAGAATTTAGGGTGGCGAGTAGTCGTGGTTTGGGAGTGTGAGACTGCCGACGCTGATAAACTCTTGTCCAAATTGACTTCGGAACTTGATATCTAAATCGCTCTTTGCGCATGCGCGTTAGCTTACACGATATTGGTGCCTATTGGTCTGGGATGACGGCTCTTGTTGTGGTTTGTATTCTCAACTGTATCAACGAAGGGTTTTGCAGCTAGGTGGCGATGACGAAAAAAGTTCCCAAAGCTAAGAGTCGAGTTTCGCTTTGTCTAATATGACCGAAATAGCCGCTAACTGGAAAGACCGTCTTTGGAACTCCAAGTAAGTGGCAAACTGCCAATGTTGTTGCAGTAGACTTCCTGAAACTTGACTCGCCATAACGCCCACTTATCACGAACTAAAAACTTGATCACATAGAGAAACTAACCACTCCGCCTCCAGACACTCCGTAGTGCGCGCGAAAGTCAACACCCCATATCCCACCACCCGGTGAACCATCCCGCTCCCTCCTGCGTAAAAGCCGCACACCCCAACAGGAGTTCGCAATGAAAACCGCTGCCCTTGCCGCCATTCTTGCCGGCCTTGCTTCGCCCGCTTTTGCCGATCTGCAGGTCCGCTTCGATGAGGGTGCGCCGAAGGATCGGTTTACGATCGCCAACACCGGCGCCTGTGCGCTGGGTGCGGCGTCGCTCACCATCGATCTGAGCGGGTCGCCCTATGGGCTGATCTTCGATGTGACCGGCAGCGGCGCCGGCGTTGAGGTGTTCCAGCCCTTTGAACTGGTGTCGGGCGGCGCGGCGCTCAACGCCATCCCGCGGGTTGCGGACGGCGACAGCAGCGTGACGCTCGATCTCACCGGCCTCGATGCCGGCGCGTCGCTGGCCTTCACCATTGATGTCGACGACACCGCCGATGCCCTGGAGATCACCGTCTCGGATTCCGAAATCGTCGGTGCCGGTGTGGCGCTGAACGCGGCAGGCGGGACGGCGAAAGCGGCCTTCGGCAGGAACGCCGTTGCAAATCTCGCCTGGTCCGGCTGCTCGTCTTAGGTCAGGCGCGCCCTAAACGAAGAGAGCCACCTTCTCGAACGTCCGCACATCCACAAGCCCCACATCCGAAATCCGGATTTCGGGGATCACCACCAGCGCCATGAGCGAGTGTTGCATATAGGCGTTGTGGAGGGTGCAGCCGCAGGCTTCCATGGCCTCGATCATCTTCTGCGCCTTGTCGGCGACGATTTCGGCGCGCTCGTCGGCCATCAGCCCGGCGATCGGCAGTTCGACCAGCGCCAGCTCCTTGCCTTGCGAGACGACAATGATGCCGCCGCCGATCTCGCCGAGCCGGTTGGCCGCCAGCGCCATGTCCTCGCGGTTGGTGCCGACGACGATCATGTGGTGGCTGTCATGGGCGACGGTCGAGGCGATGGCGCAGTCGATATTATAGCCGAAGCCGGAAACGAAACCGTTGGTCACCTGGCCGGTGGCGCGGTGGCGCTCGACCACGGCGATCTGGCAGACATCGTTTTCCCGGTCCATCTGCACCAGCCCGCCCTCGACGGCGAGCGCGGCCTCCAGCGCCCTGGTCGGCGCCTGGTTCTCGATGACGCCGATCACCCGGGCATTCACCCGGTTGGCGCCGGCGGGCGCGGCGATCTCGAAATCCTCCGCCGCCATCACCTTGCCGAGCTTGACGGAATGTTTGGCAAAATCCGGATAGGTGCGGTGCGGGATCTCGGCGGTGAGCGCGCCGTCCTTCGCCATCACCTTGCCGCGCGCGATGACGAGCTCGATCGGCAGGGCGCTGATATCGCTTGACAGGATGAGGTCGGCGCGCCGGCCGGGCGTGATCGAGCCGATCTCGCGCTCGAGGCCGAAATGCTGCGCGGTGTTGAGCGTCGCCATCTGGATCGCGGTGATCGGTTTGAGCCCCTGCGCGATGGCGTGGCGCACCACCCGGTTCATATGGCCCTCATTGACCAGCGTGCCGGAATGGCTGTCGTCGGTGCACAGCACGAAGTTGCGCGAATCCACCCGGTCCTCGGTGATGGCCTTGACCTGTTCGGCGACATCGTACCAGGCCGAGCCGAGCCGCAGCATGGCGCGCATGCCCTGGCGCACGCGGGCGGTCGCGTCCTCCTTGCGCGTGCCCTCATGGTCGTCCGACGGCCCGGCCGCCACATAGGCGTGGAACGGGTTGCCGAGATCCGGCGAGGCATAGTGCCCGCCGACGATCTTGCCGGCTGCTTGCGTCGCGGCGATCTCGCCGAGCATCGTCTCGTTTCCGGCGGCAACGCCCGGAAAGTTCATCATCTCGCCAAGGCCGATAATGTTGGGCCACGCCATGGCTTCGGTCACCTCGGCAACGCCGAGTTCGGCCCCCGGCGTCTCAAGCCCCGGCGCCGACGGCACGCAGGAGGGCATCTGCACATGCACGTTGATCGGCATCTCCATCGCCTCGTCATGCATCAGCCTGACGCCCGGCAGGCCGAGCACATTGGCAATCTCATGCGGGTCGATGAACATCGACGTCGTGCCGTGCGGAATGACGGCGCGGCAGAACTCCGTCACCGTCACCAGGCCGGATTCCACATGCATGTGACCGTCGCAGAGCCCCGGCACCAGATAGCGCCCCCCGGCCTCGATCACCTCGGTATCCGGGCCGATCGTGTGGCTCGCATCCGGGCCGACATAGGCGAAGCGGCCCGCCAGGATCGCCACATCGGTCTGCGGCACGATCTCGCCGGAATGCACGTTCACCCATTGCCCGCCGGTGATCACCATATCGGCCGGCGCACGGCCCATAGCGACCTCGACCATTAGCGCCGCCACCTCGCTCCAGTGTTTGATCGTGCTCATTCTTCTTCTCCGCCGTCTTGTATTTGATCGCGAGAACCTAGCCGTTTCGGACGGCCCGTCGCAAGGCCGTTGACAGGCGAGAATTCGCCCCGCACGGGCCTTGCGAATGTGCTATCCATCAAAAACACGTCAGCGGGATGAAGGCCCGGCGTTTGGCGGCGACGAAGGAAAGGCATTCATACAGCATGACGATACCCGGCATCGGCCTGATCGGCCTCGGCACCATGGGCAGCAATCTTGCCCTCAACACCGCGGACAACGGTTACGACATCGCGGTCTATAACCGCACGGTCGCGCGCACAAACAGCTTCGTGGAGGGCGCCGGCGCGCTGGCCGAACGGCTCACGCCCTGCGAGACGCTGGAAGACTTCGTCGCCGCGATCGCCCCGCCGCGCAGCATCATCCTCATGGTGCCCGCCGGCGACATTGTCGACCAGCATATCGAGATCCTGCGGCCGATGCTCGGCACCGACGATCTGATCATCGATGCGGGCAACGCCAATTTCCGCGACACCAACCGCCGCGCGGCGGACGCCGGCAAGAACGGCGAGCTCTTCCTCGGCATCGGCGTGTCTGGCGGCGCGGAAGGCGCGCGCCACGGCCCATCCATCATGGGCGGCGGGCCGAAACCCGCCTGGGACAGGGTCGCGCCGGTGCTTGCGGCCATCGCGGCCAAATATGAAGGTAGCCCCTGCGCCACATGGATGGGCGAGGGCGGGGCAGGCCATTTCGTCAAGATGGTCCATAACGGCATCGAATATGCCGACATGCAGATGATCGCCGAGGTCTACGGCATCATGCGCGACGGGCTCGGCTATGAGCCCGCCCGGATCGCCGACATCTTCGCCGCGTGGAATGAGGGGCCGCTGCAGTCCTATCTCATCGGGATTTCGGCCGAAGTCGCCCGTGCCGTCGATCCGCACACCGGCCGGCCGGTGCTCGACATCATCCTCGACCGCGCCGGCCAGAAGGGCACCGGCCGCTGGACGGTGATCGAGGCCCAGCATCTCGGCACGCCCGTCTCGGCGATCGAAGCGGCGGTTGCCGCCCGCAACGTCTCCGCGCACAGCAGGAAACGCGAGGCGGGCGAGGCGCTGTTCGGGCCCGCGCCGCAGGCCCTCGACGCCGAAGTCGTGACCACCGGACGGCTTGAGAATGCGCTGCTTGCCGGCAAGATCGCCTGCTATGCCCAGGGTTTCACCATGATGGAGGCGGCGTCGGAGGCGTTCGGCTGGGCGCTGCCGCTGCCCGATATCGCCCGCGTGTGGCGCGCCGGCTGCATCATCCGCTCGGCGCTTCTGAACGATATGGCCGAGGCGCTCTCGGCCTCCGGACGCGTCAACCTGATGTTCGCGCCGTTCTTCGCCGGGATCATGAAGAACAGCCATGACGACCTGCGCATGCTGGTCAGCCAGGCAAGCCTCGCCGGCAATCCGGTGCCGGCGCTCTCGTCGGGCCTTGCCTATTTCGACATGATGCGCACCGGCCGCTCCACCGCCAACATGATCCAGGCCCAGCGCGACTTCTTCGGCGCCCACTCCTTCGAGCGCATCGACGCCGAAGGCGCCCATCACGGGCCGTGGATCAAGCAATAGGATGTTTGTTCAGGCTTTGGCGAGATAAGACCGGATCCGCCCGGCGGTTTCCGTGGTCGCAGACGTGTAGATCATCAGCGTAAGGTCGGACCGGCCTTCCACCAGGAAGGTGGAAAACTCCATCTCGATCCGGCCAAGCCTGTCATGGTGCAGGCGCTTGGTGCCCTCGCCATGTCCGGCAATCTCTTTCTCGTTCCACAGATCCTTGAACACCGGGCTGAGCGCGGAAAGCTCCTCGACCAGCTTTGCAATCTCGGCACTTGCACCGGCGCGCGCCGCGTCCGCCCGGAACCGGCCGACGAGGGTGCGGGCGACGCCATGCCAATCTTCCTTGTTGCGCCTCCGGCCCGTCTGCGAAAACATCAGCCGAAGGATGTTGCGCTGCTCAGGCGCAAGCTGCCCGCAGTCGGTCAGGACCAGCGCCGCCGCCCGGTGGGAAATCCGAACGCGGCGGGATCGAGGCGCGTGCGCCGGTCCCGAAGGAACTGTCCGAGAGCATTTCCATCCTGCGGCATGGCGATCCTGTTGATTATTATACCATGATAAAGTCACGACTTTAACATGATGGAGTTTAGCCCGACATGTCTTTGCGAACAACAACGGAGCGTTCAAAACGCGTGTTTTTCTCACGGGTGCCACCGGCTTCATCGGATCGCGGATCCTGCCCGAACTGCTTGCCCGGGGACATGAGGTCCTCGGCATGACCAGATCGGACCGGCGCGAAATCGA